>NZ_PJJV01000074.1:0-106983 GCF_002929655.1 Cryobacterium sp. M23 | reverse complement strand
CATGCTCAGCCTCGGCGGCCACAAACCCGCACTCCCCGGCCGGGATTAACCCACGGTTACGACAGGAGAGCCGAGATTTTGCGCGAATCGGACCTGAATCCTGCGAAAGAGCGCTTTCACGCCAAAATCTCCGTCGAATCGGTTCTACACCGGCTCCGGGGAACCGACGGGTCACTCCTGGGGGTCGTTCGCGTGCTCGGCGGCTGCGGCCAGTGCGGCGCGCTCGCTCTTCGAGAGCCGCGCGACGTAGGCGCGCTTGAGTTCGGCCCAGCGGGGCATCGAGACCTGGTGGGCAGGTACCTGCTGGTCGGAACCGGTGGGAGTGGTGCGGTCGGCCATGGAACTCAGCGACGCTCGCCGATTGGGGCGGCGCTCGGCGCGGACTGGCGGGACAGGAACGCCCGCTTCAGGGACGCCCAACGCAGCAGGGAAACGTAGTGGGTAGCGGTGGATCCGGATGTATCAGCCAATGGTTCTCTCAGTCTCAAACATGGTTTGAACGGCACGCCGCTGAGCCTGGTTCTATAGAAGAGCGATCGAGATTGTCACGGTAGAACATCGGGATCTGTCACGGTTGAGTATCGAGATGAAGACCGACCCACCGCCATCAGTGGACGGGATCGCAATTAACCATTATACCGCGTCGCCTCTCAGGTCCACTATCTCTAGCCCGGCATCCGCCCAGACGTTCGGGCTAGAGTCGGCCGAATGCAACCGCCTCGCCCTGACGCCGACACCGCCGCCTCGACCCGGATCGCTCCGTCGACCGCACCGGGGAACGCGCCGTTCGCGGGCTTCGTGCAGGTGCGCGGGGCTCGGGAGAACAACCTCCGGAACGTCGACGTCGACGTTCCCCGGGACGCCATCGTCGCCTTCACCGGGGTCTCCGGCTCCGGAAAGTCGTCGCTGGCGTTCGGCACCATCTTCGCGGAGGCCCAGCGCCGGTTCCTGGAATCCGTCGCGCCCTACGCGCGTCGGCTGATCCAGCAGGGCCACACCCCGCAGGTTGACGAAATCACGGGGCTGCCGCCGGCCGTGGCCCTGCAGCAGCGCCGGGGTGCGCCCAGCTCCCGCTCGAGCGTGGGCACCCTGACCACCCTGTCCAACTCGCTGCGGATGCTGTATTCCCGGGCGGGCATGTACCCGGCGGCTGCCCCACGCCTCGAGTCCGACTCCTTCTCCCCCAACACCGTGGCCGGCGCCTGCCCGCAGTGCCACGGCCTCGGCACGGCGCATACCGTGACCGAGGCAACCCTCGTGCCCGACCCTGCCCTGAGCATCCGTGACGGCGCCATCGCGGCCTGGCCGGGCGCCTGGCAGGGCAAGAACCTGCGGGACATCCTGATCACCCTTGGCTACGACGTGGACACCGCCTGGCAGGACCTGCCGCGCTCTGCGCGGGACTGGATCCTCTTCACTGAGGAACAGCCCGTGGTGGAGGTCACCCCGCAGCGCGACCGCATCGCCAAGCCGTACCAGGGCCGATTCTGGAGCGCGAAGAGCTACGTGCTGCACACCCTGGCCGACTCCAAGAGCCAGAGTCAGCGGGAGCGCGTGCTGCGTTTCGTCGAATCCGGCCCGTGTCCGCTGTGCGACGGCAGCGGTCTCACGCCCGCGGCCCTGGCGGTCACGGTGGCCGGCCGGTCGATCGCCCAGCTCAACCTGCTGCCGCTGACCGGGCTCGCCGAGCTGCTTCGCCCGACGCTCCGGGCGAGCGGCGCCGAGCGCAACGCCGCGCCTGGTACCGCGAAGCCGCACGCCGCGGAGCCCACGGAGGCCGCCGTGACCCTCACCCGGGACCTGCTCGCCCGCATCGAGGTGCTGCTCGAACTGGGCCTCGGCTACCTGAGCCTCGGGCGCGCGACGCCCACCCTCTCCCCCGGCGAGATGCAGCGCCTGCGCATCGCCACCCAGCTGCGCTCGGGCCTGTTCGGCGTGATCTACGTGCTCGACGAACCGTCGGCCGGGCTGCACCCGGCCGACGCCGAACCGCTGCTGCTCGTGCTGGAACAGCTGAAGGCATCCGGCAACTCGGTCTTCGTCGTCGAGCACAACATGGACATCGTGCGCCGCGCCGACTGGGTCGTCGACGTGGGCCCGCTGGCCGGGGCCGGCGGCGGCGTCGTGCTCTACAGCGGACCCATCGCAGGTTTGGCCGATGTGTCGGAGTCGGTTACCCGGCAGTTCCTGTTCCCGGCCGCGCCGGAGCCGGCCGCGCCAGCCACGCCCCAGCCCGACGCGCCCCAGCCCGCGGCGCTGCGCACACCAGAACGCTGGCTGGGCCTGCACGGTGTCACCCGGCACAACCTCCGAGGTGTCGACGCCGGCTTCCCGCTCGGTGTGCTGACCGCGGTGACCGGCGTGTCCGGTTCGGGCAAATCCACCCTGGTCAGCCAGGTTCTGGCGGATGCCGTGCGGCTCGCGCTGCATCCGGAGTCCGACGCCGCCGTCGCCTCTGATCCGACGGCAGCCGCAGGCGCCGTCGACGACGACGGCGACGACGGCGAACGCGGCGACCCCGAGCCGCGGGCGCGGGTCGACCGGATCACCGGCCTGGAGGCCGTGGACCGCCTGGTGCGCGTGGACCAGAAGCCGATCGGGCGCACTCCGCGCTCCAACCTGGCCACCTACACCGGGCTCTTCGACGCGGTGCGCGCGACCTTCGCGGCCACGGACGAGGCCCGGAAGCGCGGCTACGGCGCCGGGCGGTTTTCCTTCAACGTGCCCGGCGGCCGCTGCGAGACCTGTCTCGGAGAGGGCTCGGTGAGCGTCGGGCTGCTCTTCTTGCCCGGCAGCTACACGCCCTGCCCGGCCTGCCTTGGCTCGCGCTACAACCCGGAGACCCTTCAGGTGACCTATCAGGGCAAGTCCATCGCCGACGTGCTCGGCCTGAGCGTCGAGGAGGCCTCCGGCTTCCTCGCCGACGTGCCGGCCGCTGCCCGCAGCCTCGCCACCCTGCGGGAGGTCGGGCTCGGCTACCTGCGTCTCGGCCAGCCGGCCACCGAGCTCTCCGGCGGCGAGGCCCAACGCATCAAGCTCGCCACCGAACTGCAGCGCGCCCGCCGCGGCCACACGATGTACCTCCTCGACGAGCCGACCACCGGACTGCACCCCGCGGATGTCCGCCTTCTCCTGGCCCAGCTGGGCCGCCTCGTCGACGCCGGCAATACGGTGATCGTCGTCGAGCACAACCTCGATGTGGTGGCCGCCGCCGACTGGGTGATCGACCTGGGACCGGCCGGCGGAGATGCGGGCGGCCAGATCGTGGCGACCGGAACCCCGGATGCCGTCGCGCGGCACCCGCACAGCCGCACCGCGCCTTACCTTGCCCGCCGCTTGGCTGATCGCTAGTTCGGTGACGCAAGTGCCATAGATTGGGAGGCGTACGTGTCGGCGCGAAGGAGCACTCATGACTGGTTGGCGGATCCGCGACTTTCACTCGGACGACCTCGACGGCATCCTTCGCCTCTGGGAAGAGATCACGGCCGCCAAGACGGAGCCCGTCTACGGCCTGTCCGAGGTGCTGGCCTCCTGCCAGAAGGATGACGCCGTGGTCGCCCTTGCCGGCGACGAGGTCGTCGGGGCCGCCGTGGGCCGCGCCGCCCACGCCCAGGGCTGGGTCGTCTTCCTCGCCACCGCGCAGCGCTACCAGGGCCGCGGCATCGGCACGGCCCTGCTGGCCGCCCTCGAGAAGAAGATGTCCCGGCACGCGTTGACCAAGCTGTCCGCGCTGATGCCCGAATCGGCCACGCGCGTCGACGCCTTCGTGAAGCGGGGCTTCGAGGTCAAGCAGCACCTGCGCTACTTCGAGCGCCACATCCCGGTGCAGCGCGAGGAGCTGCGGTCGCTCAGCGAACTGGGCGGGCGCATCCTGCCGCGCGATCTCTGGGAGGGCGTCGGCGGCATGCGCACCGAAAAGGAGCTGCTCGAACGAAGGCTCGTCATGCCACTGGCCAAACCCGACATGGCCGAACAGTACGGCGTCGTGCCACCGAAGGCGGTCGTGCTCTTCGGGCCTCCCGGAACGGGCAAGACCACCTTCGCAAAGGCCATCGCGTCGCGGCTGGAATGGCCCTTTGTCGAGGTCTTCCCCTCGCGGCTCGCGGCTGACCCCAAGGGCCTTGCCGGTGCGCTTCGGGAGACCTTCCTGAAGATCTCCGAGCTGGAGCACGCGGTCGTCTTCATCGACGAGGTCGAGGAGATCGCGGCGCAACGCGGCGGCGAGCCACCCTCGGCGCTGCAGGGCGTCACCAATGAGCTGCTGAAGATCATTCCCGCCTTCCGCGAGCAGCCCGGCCGGCTCCTGGTCTGCGCCACGAACTTCATCCGCGCCCTCGATTCCGCCTTTCTCCGGCACGGACGCTTCGACTACGTCATCCCGATCGGGCTTCCGGATGTCGCCGCCCGCCAGGCCATCTGGGAGCGCTACATCCCCGAGGGCAGGAAAAGCACGGTCGACCTGAGCGCGCTCGTCACCGCAAGCGACGGGTTCTCACCAGCCGACATCGAGTACGCCGCCCGGCGCGCCTCCCAGCAGGCGCTGGAACGCGCACTGTTCGAGGGGGAGGACGAGTCGACGCCCGGCGGCCCGGGCACCGAGGACTACCTGGTCGCGATCCGGTCGACCCGCACCACCGTGTCGGCCCAGGTCGCCAGCGAATTCCTGGAGGACATCGAGCGGCTCGCCCGGCTCTGAGCACGAGGTGCCGGGCAACGGACACCGCGCCAGGCCGGCAGCCTCAGGCCCCGAGGCCCCGTTCGGCGCGGCCCGATTCCTGGATGAACTCGGTCAGGGTGGCCTCGATCGTGGCATACGACCAGCGGTACGCGGCATCCTCGTCGCGCGCGAACAGCGCCTCGGCCAGCTGGTTGTGCCGGTGGGCCGACGGCGGCGTGTACTCGGTGATGGTGAAGCGCTTCTCCTCCTCGCGCGTGCGGAGGAGCGCCGCGACCGTGCCGGCGAAGTGCCCCATCACGCTGTTGCCGGAGGCGATCAGGATCAGGGAGTGGAACTCGATGTCGGCCTCGAGGAACCCGCGACCGTCGCCGGCAAGGTCAGCCGCGACCATGCCCTCGGCTGCCGCCCGCACCGCGTCCAGCTGCTCGGCGGTCATCAGGCGCGCGCTCAGTCGGGCGGCCACAGGCTCGATGCCGAGGCGCAGTTCGAGCATCTCGCGCATCTGGGTGAGATAGTCGGTGCCGCGTCCGCGCCAGTAGATGATCTGCGGGTGCATCAGGTCCCAGGAGGTGCGAGGCAGCACCTGGGTGCCCACCCGCTGCCGCGGCTCGACCATACCCAGCGACTGCAGCACCCGCAGTGCCTCGCGCAGCACGGAGCGAGAGACCGCGAATTCCTCGCTGATCACGTCCAGGTTCAGGATGTCGCCGGTCAGGTATCCGCCGTCGACGATCTGTTGGCCCAGCGAGTTCACCACCCGCGCATGAAGCCCTCGCTCACGCCACACTCCTGCGCCCGCCCCACGGTTCATCTCAGCCTCTCCCTGCGGACTGGCCGCGCGCGTCGTCGCGACGTCGCCCATCGTGATCGTACCGGCGTTGGTCCCGGAGTCGCGATTCGTGTGCCACACTCAAATATCTGATTAATCAGATTATTGGACGATGAGGTCGCAGTGAAGCAGCCTCGGAATGGAAATTCAGATGATTCTTCCCTACGCGGCTCCAGTGGTTCCGATTGAACCGGCCGGCAGCGACCTCCAGCTCATCCTCGCCGCCCTCGTCGGCGTCGCGGTGATCATCCTGCTCATCACCTGGCTCAAGGTGCATCCGTTCCTCGCCCTCTCGATCGGCGCCGTGGGCGTCGGCGTCGGGGCCGGCCTCGCTCCCGCCGCCGCCGTCACGAGCTTCAGCGCCGGCTTCGGCGCCACCATGGCCGGCGTCGGCATCCTGGTCGGCTTCGGCGCCATGTTCGGCAAGCTGCTGGCCGACTCCGGCGGAGCCGACCGCATCGTCGACTCGCTGGTGACGCGCTCGAGCGCTCGCACCCTGCCGTGGACGATGGCCCTGATCGGCGGGCTGATCGGCCTGCCGATGTTCTTCGAAGTCGGCCTCGTGCTGCTCATCCCGGTGATCATCCTGGTGGCCCGCCGCAGCGGACTCTCGCTCATCCGCATCGCCATCCCGGCCCTCGCCGGCCTGTCCGTCATGCACGGCCTGGTGCCGCCGCACCCCGGTCCGCTCGTGGCCGTGACCACTCTCGATGCGAACCTCGGGCTCACTCTCGCGATCGGCGTGCTCATCGCCATTCCGACCGTCATCATCGCCGGCCCGATCTTCAGCCGGTTCGCGAGCCGCTGGGTCTCCGTGCCCGTGCCGGCCCTGTTCCTCACCAACGAGGAACAGGGTCTGGGCGAGAACGCCCGGCGCCCGAGCTTCCTGATCACCATCTCGGGCATCCTGCTCCCCGTCGTGCTGATGCTCGCCCGATCGATCGCCGACGCGATCGACCCGGGCTCCACCTCGCCTCTCAACGCCACGCTCGACTTCCTCGGCACGCCGATGATCGCCCTCGGCATCGCTGTGATCTACGCGATGATCGTCTTCGGTCGCGGTGGCGGCATGGACCGCGCCGGGGTCGCCAGGTCCCTCTCCGATTCCCTCCCGCCGATCGCGGGCATCCTGCTCATCGTGGGTGCGGGCGGCGGGTTCAAGCAGGTGCTCATCGACACCGGCATCGGCACCGTCATCGCCGAAGCCGTGGCCGGCAGCAGCGTCTCGGTGCTCGTGCTGGCGTGGTTCGTCGCCGCCCTGATCCGCGTCGCTACCGGGTCGGCCACCGTCGCCACCGTGACGGCCGCCGGCATCCTCGCCCCCGTCGCGGCCAGCCTGGGCAGCACGGATGTCTCGCTGATGGTTCTCGCCATCGGCGCCGGTTCGCTCTTCCTCTCCCACGTCAACGATGCCGGGTTCTGGCTCGTCAAGGAGTATCTCGGCACGACCGTCGGGCAGAATCTGAAGACCTGGACCGTGATGGAATGTCTGATCTCCGTGGTCGGCCTTGCCGGCGTCCTCCTGCTGAATATCGTGATCTAGCATGTTCGAGACTCAGCAGCCCGTGCTCGTGATCATGGGCATCTCCGGATCCGGCAAGTCCACCGTGGCGGGGCTCCTCGCCGGCCAGCTCGGCTGGGATCTCGAGGAGGGCGACGACCTGCATCCCCAGGCGAACATCGACAAGATGTCTGCCGGTCGGCCTTTGAACGACGAGGACCGCGCGCCCTGGCTCGACACGGTCTCCTCGTGGATCATCGAGCACACCATGGCGGGGGCGCCGGGAATCATCACCTGCTCGGCGCTCAAGCGCCGTTACCGCGACGTGCTGCGCGAGCACAACGTGATCTTTGTGCACCTGACCGGGTCGACGGACCTGATCGGGCGCCGGCTTGCGACGCGCCTCGACCACTACATGCCGACCTCCCTGCTCGATTCGCAGGTGGCCACACTCGAGGCGCCTGACGCCGACGAGCGCGCGATCTCCATCGACGCCGGCCGCGCTCCGGCCGAGGAGGCCGCCGAGATCGTGCGGCGGCTCGGGCTCACACCCCGGCCCGGCTCGTCGAGCCTGGGCGCACGAGAACCGGGCAAGTCCTCGGTGCCGGGGTCGCGAGCGATTTCCTGATCGGGTCTGGCGAGTGTCGGCGGCATGAACTACACTCACAGAATCGAATAGATGTTCGAGAAAATCAAGGGAGCCACGCATGCCTCAGATCATTGACGCAGTCGTCGACGTGGAGCTGTCCGTCGACGGCGACCCGCGCGCGTTCATCTGGAACCGGTTCGAACACACCGTCATCGGCCAGCCGCAGGCGATCTTCACCCGCACCCGCTGGTGGGAGAATGCCGGCGGCGTGCCGTCCCGCATCGACACCGAGCTCTGGCGCCTCGATGCCTCGCGCGGCGACGAGGAACAACACCGCTACGACCTGCGCCGCGACACCGACGGGTCGTGGGTGCTCGCGCTCGACTGGGGGTGAGCCCCGGCCCGGGTGTCGCCCCGGACCGAGGCCGCTCCCAGCTGACGCCGATCCGCCCGGTATACCCTGAAAGGGCATCCACGGTGAGCGACAGGCCGACGGATGCCCAGACCACAGTTCGGACGGAGGCGGCAAGCTGCACACACGCGCTGCGATCTCCCTCCGTGATGGACGCCGGGTCTTCCACTCCGCCGTGCTCACGATGGCCGCGCTGCTGCTCTGCCTGCTCGCGGCGCACACGGCCGGAACCGGACACGGGCTGGCGCACGGACCGGGCAGCCTGTCCTCGGCCCCGACCGCTCCCGCTTCCTCATCAACAACAGCGTCAACAACCATGACCACTGCGATGACCGCCGACGCACACTCCGCGGCCGGGCACACCGCATCATCCGCCGCGCCTCTCGCTGCATCCCTCCCCGCATCCCTCACCGGCCCGCTGCTCGAGCGCATCGCGCCCGCGACCGCGACCGTGGTCGCCCTGTCCGCCGGCGCACTCGGCAGCGCCGACACCCACGCGATGTCCGGTCTGGCCACCCTCTCGATGACGTGTTCCCTGCTGCTTGTGCTGGTCGGCCTGATTCTGCTGGCACGGCGCCCGTCGGCCTGCCGTCGCCTGCTCGAGGCCGGCAGCTTCATCGTCGGCTCCTTCCGGGAGATTCCGCTGCACCTGCATCGGCCCCGCCTCACCCTGCTCTCCATCAGCCGCATTTAGGCCGAAACCCTCGCCAGCGCACCCCACCGGCCTGCGCGGCCCGGCCGCACCCCGGCCCCCGGTTTCTCACCCTTTTGTCAACGAATGGAACACCAATGCTCCGCACCATCCGCACCATCCGCACCTCGCTGATCGCCGCCGCCGCGCTCACCACGGCGCTCACCCTTACCGCCTGCGGCGACACGACCCCGGCCGCCGACGCCCCGGCCGCCGACGGACCCACCGCCACCGCGTCCGCCAACGCCAACGCCGCGGATGTCGACTTCGCCCAGATGATGATCCCCCACCACGAGCAGGCCGTCGCGATGAGCGACGACTTCCTCGCCAAGCACGGCACCGACCCGCGCGTCGTCGCCCTGGCGACCAAGATCAAGGCCGCCCAGGAGCCCGAGATCACCCAGCTGACCGATTGGCTGGGCGAGTGGGGCGCCGAAACGGGCGGCATGTCCGACATGAACCACGGCACCGACGGCATGATGAGCGAGGCCGACATGATGACGCTCGGCAACGCCTCGGGCGCAGACGCCGACCAGGTGTTCCTCGAGCTGATGATCGCGCACCACGAGGGCGCAATCGCCATGGCGCAGACGCACATCGACGAGGGCAGCAACGCCGACGCCCAGACCCTCTCGGCCACCATCGTCGCGTCGCAGTCCGCCGAAATCGCCGTCATGACCGACCTCCTCGCCGCGTACTGACCCATGACGACGGCCAGCAGAACCCTCCGCCTCGGCGGCGCCGCCGTGATCACCGTCGGCCTCGCGGCCGCGCTGGCCGGTTGCGCGCCCACTCCGGCTGCTCCGCCAACCGGCACGTCCGCCCCCACCACGGCGGCTTTTGAACACATTCACGGCCTCGGCGCCGACCCGTCCACCGGCAAGACCTACGCTGGCACGCACCAGGGCGTGTGGCAGATCCCGACCGACCTGCTGCCCGACAGCTACCTGGCCGGCGCGCCGGAGGCCGGGCTCACCCAGCCCACCCCGAGCGATGGCCCGGCCTTCGACGCCATGGGCTTCACGGTGGCCGCGCCGGGCCTGCTGCTGGCCTCCGGGCATCCGGGCTCCGACGAGTCCACGTTGGTGGGCCCCAACGTGGGACTGATCAGCAGCGCGGATGCGGCAGCCACCTGGTCGAACGTCTCTCTCGCCGGCAAGACCGACTTCCACGACCTCGACGCGGTGACCCTGCCGCCGGGAGCCTTGCGCGTCTACGGCTACGACGCCGCCGCCGGCAGGGTCAGCATCAGCGACGACGATGGGGCCACCTGGTCGCCCGGAGCCGCGGTGGAGCTGCGCGACCTCGCCGCCGACCCGGCGACCGCCGACCGGGTCTTCGCGACCACCGAGAACGGCCTCGCCGTGAGCGAGGATGCCGGGCGCACGTTCGCGCTGGTCCCCGGCGCACCGATGCTGTACCTGATCGACGTTCAGGATGCCGCGGCCGGCGGCGGTGTCGTCGGCATCGACCCGGAGGGCGTGCTCTGGCACGAGGAGGCCGGAAGCGGAACCTGGACCCGCGGAGGGCAGACCGACGGCAGCCCGGAGGCCTTCGGCTTCGTCGGCGGGAGCGTGCCCTGGCTCCTCGCCGCCGACCGACGCGGGGTCGTCGCGAGCGACGACTTCGGTCTCACCTGGGCCGTGCTCGTTGCGGCCCAGGCCTAGCCCGGTGCGACGGATGAAGCTATGACCACCACGCTCCCAGCCGGTTCCCAGCCGCGCCGGGCAGAACCCGCTGCTCGCCTAGAATGAGCCGGAAAGAATTGAAGGACATGAAGCACACTGGGTTGTTCCGGCGCACACCACAGGTTGCGGTCGAAACCGGCCGTCTCGCCGATTTCGCTTACCTCGAACCCGGCGCGGTCTACCTCGACTCCGCCTGTCAGAGCCTCCGGCCGCAGCCGGTCCTCGACGCCCTGACCGAGTACTACACGGAGTACAACGCCTGCGGCGGGCGCGTGAAGTACGCCTGGGGCACCCGCGTCGACCGGGAGGTGCAGGACGCCCGCCGGGCCGTGCTCGAGCTGCTCGGCCTCTCCGGCCGGGGTCACGCGGTCTCCTTCACCCTCAACACGACCTTCGGCCTGAACCTGCTGCTGCAACAGCTGCCGCAGGGCCGGTTCGGGCAGATGGTCACGAGCCACATCGAGCACAATTCGGTCTTCCTGCCCACCATGACGGCGGCGACCCGACTGGGGGTGCCCCGCCTGGTGCTCGACCGCGCCCCCGACGGCGCCCTGGTCTACCGGCCGGCCCAGCTCGAACGCGCGATCGTGGTCGTCAACGTGGCCTCCAACATCGACGGGCGTCTGCTTACCAACCTCACCGACCTGGTGCGCGACACCCACGCCCGCGGCGGTATCGTCATCCTCGACGCCGCCCAGGCCATGGCGCACGAACGCACCCTGCTGGCCAAAACCGAGGCCGACGCGCTCTGCTTCTCCGCCCACAAGATGTACGGCGCCAGCCTCGGCGTGGTCGTCGCCACCCACGAGCTGCTCGGTTCCCTCGAGCTCACCTTCGTGGGCGGCGGCATGGTGGCGGATGTCCGCGAAGACTCCTACGACCTTCTCGCCAACGACCCGGGCGCCCTGCTCGAACCCGGGCTGCAGGCCTGGGGCGAGATCATCGCCCTGCGCCGTGCGATCGAGTGGCTGGGACAGGTGCGCCCCGGCGGCCGGCCCGCGGCCGAGCACCTTCAGGGTCTCTCGCAGCGTCTCTTCGAGGGTCTCGGCGACATCCCCGGCCTCACTCTGGTCAACACCGCGGCCAGCCCGGTGATCAGCGCCTACGCCCCGAAACAGGATTCGCACCGGCTCGCAGTGTTCCTTTCCCAGTCCCACATCATGGTGCGCAGCGGCTACTTCTGCGCCCACCACTACCTGAAAGACCAGCTCGGGCTGCCGCCGCTGCTGCGCTTCTCGCTCGGACTGCACTCAACCACGGCCGATGTCGATCAGGCCGCACAGGCCCTCGCGCGCCTGATGAAAGGCCTCTCCTAAGTGTTCTGCATTGCCGCATTCATCGTTCTCGTTTTCATGGCGGCCGTGTCGGCACGATACCGCCGCTACCTAGGCAGGGCGTGGAACTGCACCCTCCGCCGTGTCACGTTCCGCCCCTGCGACACCACCTTCAAGCAGGACATCAAGGACCACCTGCTCGCGCCGCTGGCGGTGCGCCGTCCGAAGCTCGTCGGCCCGGCATCCGTCGCCCTCGAGGTGGTCGCGCTGCTCGTGGTGCTCACCACCGTCTGGAGCGCATACGTCGTCGTCAAGAGCGGTGTGAACCTGTACGTCTACGGCACCTGCAACAAGCAGGATTCCGCATCCTGCAGCCTGGGCGCCGAGGCCTGCTCGATCCCCGACCAGACGCCCACCTTCGGTGAGTCCCTGCTCTCCGGCGACGTGATCGGCGCCTTCGGCAACGACTTCGCCAGCCTCGGCGAGACGTTCTCGGCGATCCCCTCTCGCATGCAGAACTGGGAGGCCGAGGAATACCTGCCCGCCAACGCCAGCTACCTGGGCGTCTACGACGCGAAGAAGGAAACCGCGCTCGAGGTCATCGACCCCGGCTGCACCTACTGCCTGCAGCTGTTCAACAACATCGAGGAGGCCGGGTTCGACGACCGGATGAACCTCACCTACATCGCCTACCCGATCGCCGCCGACGACGGCTACAAGTTCCAGAACTCGCTGCTCGTCACCCAGTACCTCGAGGCGCTGCGGCTGAACCCTCTCGCCGACGTCGCCACGCCGGTCGACTGGGAGATCCTGCGCCGGATCTACACGGAAGTCGATGACAAGGGCGTTTCCTGGCAGAGCGTGATCAACGGCGCCGAGCCGGCTGTCGCCACCGCGCTGCTGCAGGACTGGTCGGCCGAATTCGGCCTGAGCCCGGAACAGGTCGCCGACGTGGCATCCGTCGCCGCCTCCGACGAGGTCGCGGACATCATCGCCGCGAACACGCGGCTGGTCGAGGAGAGCATCCACACCGTGAAGATCCCGACGATCATCTTCGATGGCCGCCGTCACGACGGCCTGGTCTCGGTGGGCGACCTGGACTAGCCCGGCGAGACTGTGAACGGCTAGACCGGCTTGACCACCATCAGCACGACCACGACCACCAGGAGCAGCGAGACGATGCCCGAGCCCATGGCCACGCGCGAATAGCCGGCGACCTTGGCGCCGGCTACTCGGGTGCCGCTGGCGGACTGCTCGGCGAGGAGCTCCGAGACCGACTTCATGGCCGGAACCACCAGGAACAGGCTGAGTACGAGGGCCACCGCGTAGAGCACGATCGACAGCCAGATCCAGGTCGACGCAAGGGAGTCGTTGTCCCTGAAGCCCACCGCGCCGAAACCGAGGAACACCACGATCAGCGACAGCAGAGTGAAGAGATTGGTGGACTTCGCCAGTGAGGCCACCTGGCCGGCTTCCCCGGCACGCATGGAGCGCATGGCGGTCATGGGGAGGATGGCCATGGGCCCGACGATGAAGACGCCGGAGACAATGTGCAGGGTGTTGAGGAGTTCCATTTTTCCAGCGTAGGCCCCCGCCGTCCGCTCGCCGGTGCACCGACACGTTTGAGGGGTTGGCGGCCCGCACCTCTCACGGCTGTCGTTTCGCGGCCCGCACCTCGGGGTGGTCGTCGGGCAGGGCGTGCCGGGAGCCGGCGCGCAGCAGCACGAGGTTCTTCCGCTCCCAGTCGAGCACGGCCTGCCGCTGCGGATCGATCGCCCGACCTTCGGCGCAAGCCGCGGCGGCGCGCCCGCAGACGCAGGCCAGCGGCATGCCCTCCACGGCGTGGTGCAGCTGCCCGACCCGCCAGAGCACGGCCATAGCCCAGTCGAGCTGACGGTGCGCGAGCTCGGTCTTCCGCTCGGCGCGCCGCACCAGGTCACTCTCGAGGAGCGCGCGCACCCCGGCGCTCTTCGTGCGGTCGGACTCGCCGGCCACGACGCCGCGCAGCTCCACCACCTGGGCCATGAGCCCGTCGATCACCGCCTGCTGCTCGGCATCCGCCCCCGCCGACTTCTCGGCGAACTGCCGGTGGTTCTCCTGCTGGTCGGCGTATTGCCCGACCCACAGCTTGATGTGCTCCGCGTCCCGGCGGGTGGCCTTTTCCGCCCCCAGGTGGTGCAGGCAGGATGCGCAGACCACCTGGTCGGTCGCCGAGGTGAACGTGAACGGCTGCAGCGACTGGCAGCAGAAGCACTGCGCCCGGATGGCCACATACAACGGATACGGGTGGGTCACGGTTGGTCCTTCGTTAGCCTTCTTGAGCCCTATCGCCGAGCGTACCCAATCGGTGGGAGGCCGGGGTCACCCGCGGATGGCGGCCATCCGTTCGGCCAGTTGCGCGGGCGTCAGCGGTGCACCTCCCCCGATGAAGGACCTCCCTGGGCCGCGGGATTTCCTGCTGGGGATGGGTGTTCCGTCCCCGGCCTCCGGGCCGGCCCCTTTTCGCAGCATCCCACCGGGCACGCATCCGTCCATGGTCCGAGCGCGGTGAGCGCGCAGCGTTCCGGGGTCGTTGCCGGCGTCAGTCGCTCGAGCAACAGGTCGACGAGCCCCGCCACGAACGCCCGGTGCAGGCCGGGGGTCGACACCCGGGTAAACCCCAGGTCGTGCGCGGCGGCAGTGGCCGCCGCCTCCGTGTCGAGGTCCCAGGAGACCTCCATGTGGTCGGAGATGAATCCGATCGGCACCACGACGACGGCCCGCGTGCCGGCCGCGGCGAGCACGACGATGACGTCGTTGACGTCAGGTTCGAGCCAGGGCATTTCGGGCGGACCCGACCGCGACTGGAATGCCAGAGACCAGGCCGGGGTGGCGTCGGCCACTGTGTCGTCGTCCGCCGCCGCTGAAACGGCGGCCATCACCACCTCCGCGACGGCCCGGTGCTGCGCCTCGTAGGCCCCGCCGGCACCGAAGGATCGCCCGCGTGGGCCACTCTGCTCGGCATCCGCCATCGGGATGGAGTGGGTTGTGAAGAGCACGTGAACGTCGTCCGGGGCCAGGCCCTGCCGCGCGAAGTCGGCGAGGGCGGAGCAGACGCCGAGCACGAACGGGGCGACGAAGCCGGGATGGTCGAAGTAGGGGCGAACCGCGTCGATGCGCACGGCGTCGCCGAGCCCGGTGGCGCACCGCGCCTCGGCCAGGTCTTCCCGGTACTGCCGGCAGCTCGAGTAGGAGCTGTACGCGCTCGTCGTGAGCGCGAGCAATCGGGTGTGGCCGGCGTCGACGGCCGCAGTCACGGCGTCTCGCAGGTACGGAGCCCAATTGCGGTTCCCCCAGTACACCGGTACGAAGGTGCCTCGGGCGGCCAGTTCGGTCTGGAGCGCGTCACGGAGCGCCCGGTTTTGGGCATTGACCGGGCTCACACCACCCGAGGCGCGGTAGTGGGCGGCCACGGTTTCGAGGCGTGCGTCCGGAATTCCGCGGCCCCGGGTGACGTTCCGGAGGAACGGGATGACGTCGTCCTGGCCCTCGGGGCCTCCGAAGCCGAGGAGGACCACGGCGTCGTACCCGGCTGGCTCCGCGGCAGGCGCGGGCACGAGGCCATCCACTGGCTGGGACTCAGGCACCGACATGGGCGCCGGCCGCGCCGGGCTGGAACGGGCAGGCCGGGTCTTCCCCCAGCGGATTGCCGCTCGACGCGAACGCGCGGGCTCGGGAGCCCCCGCACAGGTCCGCGTACTCACAGCTGCCGCAGCGGCCGGTGAACTCCGTGGCCCGGATCTGTTTGAGTAGCGGGTTGTCCCGGTAGATCTCGGCCAGCGGGGTCGTGCACACGTTCCCGAGGCCGAGTGGCAGGAACCCGGCCGGGTAGACCTCGCCGTCGTAGGCCACGAAGACGATGCCCTTGCCGTCGCGGGTCGACGCGGTCTGCGCCCGCGGCAGGCCCGCGGGCGGCCCCATCAGGGCTTCCAGCCTCGCGAACAGGGAGTTGTACGGTGCGCTCGTCGGTGCAGGGTCACCGGCGCGTCGGCGGGCGACGATTCGCCGGAAAAAGGGTGCCTCGACCGTGCGCACGATGAAGCCGTGCTGGGAGGCGTCGAAGAGGAAGTGGCAGATGTCTTCGTGCTCCGCTGAACTGACAGCCTCGGTCGAGACGCCGCGGCCGACCTGGACGAGGAAGAAGACCTCCCAGATAGCGGCGCCGGCGTTCTTGATCAGGGCCGCGACATCCGCGAGCTCGTCGACATTGGCGCGCATGACGGTCGTGTTGACCTGGACGGTCAACCCCGCCGCGGCGAGAGCCCGGATCGCCGCCACGGTGTCGTCGAAGTGGCCCGGGATCCCGCGCACGCCCTCATGGGTCGCGGCGACTGCGCCGTCAAGGCTGATCGACACCGCCTTGACCCCGCTCGCCACGATACGTTCGATCATCTGCGGAGTAAGAGTCGGCGTGACCGACGGGGACAGCGCCGTCGGCAGTCCAAGGCCGGTGGCGTAGTCGACGAGTTCGAACAGGTCAGGGCGCATCAGGCAGTCGCCGCCGGTGAGCACCAGGATCGGGTACGGCCGGCCGAATCCGGCCACCTGGTCGATCAGCTCTTTGCCCGCTGCCGTGGTCAGCTCGCCCGGTAGGGCTTGCATCGTGGCGCTGGCCCGGCAGTGTTTGCAGGCAAGCGGGCAGGCGCGGGTGGTTTCCCAGAACACCAGCATCGGGCGCTGCGCGTAGTCCGGGCCCTTTCCACGGCGGGCGGTCGGCAGGGTCGGCAACACGGCGGTCTCACCGAGGGGGATGCTGAGCCCGCTCATGCGGGCACCTCGCTCGCGGGACGCGCATCGGTCAGAAGCTGCGCGAGCTTGTCGGCGGTGCGCTCGGCATCGGCCACGCAGCTGGCCAGCCCGACCCCCCGGTAGGCGGAACCGGTCAGGTAGAGCCCCGGCAGCCGACCCAGAGCCACCCCCGCGGCGGCGAGCCGGCCCTGATGGCCGACGATGTACTGCGGCATCGCCTGCAGCCAGCGCTCGATGTGCTGCTCGGTCGGGCGCCCGGTCAGACCCATGGCCTCGACGAGTTCGGCGTGCACCTGGCTGACCAGGGTGTCCTCATCGAGGTCCATCCAGCGCTGGTCGCGGCGCCTGCCCACCATGCAGCGGATGATCATGGTTGTGTCATCGGCGAGGTGCGGCCACTTGGCGCTGGACCAGGTGCAGCCGACAATGAGTTTGCCTTCCTCCGGCGGCACCAGGAAGCCCGTGCCGACGAGGTTGTGGGCGACGGCGGAGCGCGGATAGGCCAGGCAGATCGTGGCAACATCGACGTAGGGAATACCCGCCAGCGCGGCGGCCAGGTCGGGGGCTTCCTTGCGCACCACGTCCGCCGCAGCGAACGCGGGAGTGGCGAGCACCACCGCGTCGGCCTCGAGCACCGTGCCATCGCTCAGCTTCACCTCATAGCCGGCGGTGCCGCGCGACACGGAGACGACCGCCGTACCGAGGCGCACATCGTCGCCCACGACGTGGACGGCCAGTGCGTCGATCAACCGGGCGAGTCCCCCACGGAGGGTGACGAGGACCGCGCCTCCTGCTCCGGCGGGCTTGGGTGGGGCATTCCGGCGTCGGCGCCGCAGTCCGAGGTAGAGGCTGCGATTGCCGCGGGCGAGAGCGTCGATGTCAGGCGCGGTGCTCCGAGCACTGAGCTCGTCGGCCCTGCCGGCATGCACACCGCCGAGCAGCGGATCGACGAGGCGGTCGAACACCTGCCCGCCCATCCTCGGGCGAACGATTTCGGCGATTGTGGGGTCGTCTGGCAATCCCGCCGGGGCCGCCTTCACGAGGTCCAGGGCCGCACGGGCCAGGCCGAGCGGCGACAGCAGTCGGGATTTCATCAGGGGCAGCAGCCGATCGGGGATGCCGAAGAGGGTGCCGGCCGGGAGCCGTCGCAGCTTACCGCGCGACCAGATGCGTGCGCCGGACCCCGCGGGGGCCACGACGAGGTCGCTGACCCCGAGGTCCTCGATGAGGGCTGCCACCACGGGTGCCCGCACCATCAGCGCGTCAGGTCCGACGTCAACGAGGTGCCCGCCGAATTGTTCAGTGGAGATCTTGCCTCCCAACCGCGCCCCACCCTCAACCAGAGTCAGACGCACCCCGTCGCCAAACCGGCGGTGCAGGTAGTGTGCTGTCGCCAATCCGCTGATTCCGCCGCCGACGATGACGACCCGTGGTTGAGCGAGCATTCGACATACCTCCAGTTGCCGGTGAATCCGGGGCAACCGGCAACCTGTGGCAATCCTTGTTACTTCGATCCTACGACCGTCGTCTCCAGCGGCCACTCGCGGGCCGTCGGTGGCGGCCGCCGATCGGAGCACGAATCGCCGCCCGGACCGGGCCCTGATCAGCCCCGGGATCAGCCCGGACCACGGCCGTATTCACGCCTTCTCATATTCCGTCGGACGGTTGCGCGCGACCGCCGCGCAGGCCCGTTCGACGGCAGCCACGGATGCGGCGACGTCGTCCGCATCCGTCGACCAGTTGCTCACGGATACCCGCAGCACGTCCCGGTCCTGCCAACGCGAACCCGACATCCAGGCGGTTCCCTCCTTGAGTAGTTCTTCCGTCACCCGTCGGGTGCGCTCGTCGTCGCCGAAGCTGACGCAGACCTGGGTGAAGACCACGTCGTTGAGCACCTCGGCGCCGGTGATGCGACCCAGCCCGTCGGCGATGGCCCGGGCGTGATCGGCCAGCCGTTCCACCAGCATCACGGTGCCCGATCGGCCCAGGGAGCGCAGAGCCGCCCAGACCGGAACGCCGCGCGCCCGGCGCGACAGCTCGGGCACCTTTTCGTAGGGGTCACCCGGACCGGTCTCGTCGGCGAACAGGTAGCTCGTGTGCACCCCGAAGGTGGACCGCAGCTCGGCGGGCCGGGCCACGATGGCCATGCCACAGTCGTAGGGCACTTGGAGTGTCTTGTGCGCGTCGGTAGCCCAGGAATCGGCGGTGTCGAGGCCTGCCAGCTGCTCGCGGTAGCGCGGGCTCACTGCGGCCCAGAGGCCGAAGGCGCCGTCGACGTGCACCCAGGCACCATGCTGGTGGGCGAGGTCGGTGAGTTCACCGACCGGGTCGAAGGCGCCGGAGTGCACATTGCCGGCCTGCAGGCAGACGATCGCGGGACCAGTGCCCTGGTTGAGCGCGGCCGCCAGGGCCTCGGGGAGCATGCGGCCCTGGTCGTCGGCCGGGACGACAATGGGGGCGCCGAGTCCCAGGTAGCGCAGGGCCAGGTCAATCACCGCGTGGCGCTCATCGCCCACGTAGACGGCGACGCGGGGCGCCCCGGCCAGACCGGCGATCGCGACGTCCCAGCCGGCGTCGCCGAGCACATGATCGCGTCCGGCCGCCAAACCCACGAAGTTCGCCATGGTGGCCCCGGTGGTGAAGCCCACGTCGGCGCCGTCCGGCAGACCCAGCAGATCGAGGATCCAGCCGCCGGCGGCCTCCTCGGCGGCGGCCGTGGCCGGGGTCGCGAAGCGCATGCCGGCGTTCTGGTCCCACGCGCTGACCAGCCAGTCGGCTGCCAGGGCTGCCGGCAACGTGCCGCCGATCACCCAGCCGAAAAAGCGGCCGGACGTCATCGCCATCAGCCCCGGTTCGGCCAGCCGGGCCAGCTCGTCGATCACCTCCGCCGGGTCCGTCGGCTGCAGCGGCAGC
Organism: Cryobacterium sp. M23; assembly: GCF_002929655.1. NCBI lineage: Bacteria > Bacillati > Actinomycetota > Actinomycetes > Micrococcales > Microbacteriaceae > Cryobacterium > Cryobacterium sp. M23. The sequence continues at coordinate 87,620 of NZ_PJJV01000074.1, read as the reverse complement.
GGCGCTGCGAAGCCCGCGGCGAGGGTGTCGGCGTCGACGCGTGGCCCCACGGGCCGGGTGGGCAGGGAGGAGAGCCAGTCCAGGGCATGGGCTTTCGCTCGCTCCAGGGCCTGACGATAGTCATCCGGGTCAGCAGACATGCCGAGATTTTATGCCCGCCGGGAGACCACCGAAAGAGCGCTGTTTTCCGGGCGCGGGTCGTCGCTGGCAAGGATGACCCATCGGAGGCGATCGCGACCCCCGTACCGGCTCCGATGGCGATGCCCACGTCGGCCTGCGTCGGCGAACACGCGGTCGATGCCCGGTTCCGCGGCGACCGGCCGGTTTTGTGCCGACATGGGGGCTCGTCCAGCCGAAATTCAGCCCATCCGCCGTACCGTGGTCGATGGAGTTCCCCCACTCCAAACGAATCGGCCCCGGCAGATTCCTCGCCTCCCCCCAGGCGCGGTGAAGCCGGGGCTTTTTCGTGGCGGTCAGCGAACTCCTTTGAACAAATCACGGCCGATCGGCTCTCGCGACCGCTCTGAGAATCAGAGTCGCACTTCCCTTGGTTGGGGCGGCTCTGGGGTGACGCGCAGACCGGCGGGTGTGCTTGAGATGCGGACGAGTTCCTCCACCCATGCCCGGTTCAGGAGAGGTTCTTTGCTGCCCTGAAAGTTGAACTGCAACGAGATGGTGGGGTGGATCCAGATGGAGCTGTGGCCGCTGCCAGCCGCCGCCGTGTACTCCCAGGAGAAAGAGAAGCTCTCCCCTCGACGCACCTTGGCGAGGATGACGATCTTGAGGTGCGCGAGAACCCGATCATCGAACTCGACAACGACAGAGGAATTTCCGTAGACAAATTCGCCCATGATTATTGTCCGAGTCCCACGTCGATGTCGCCCATCATGGCATCGAAGTCCTTCGCTGTTGCCTCTGCGTCCCCGTTTTTTTCCACAGTTCCCTTGATGCCCACTTCCGGCGGCTGCGGGACGGGAAAACGACGTGCCTCCTCTTCTTCACCGTCGCCGACATCGGCGATATCCCTGGCCTCGAAGCCACGGCGGGTGTTGTTCGGGACGCTCCAGCGCCCTGCATTGAGCAGAAGGCCCCCTGCGCGAAGCGTAGGGGACCTTCTGTACGGACGCCGCGTCAAGGGCAGATCCGGTCCGTGCACCGAGTCAGTTAGCGGCGGTTGTCACGCTCGTCACGGTCGTAGTTCTCACGGCTTCCCGATTTGGCCAGGCCGCGGCTAATCATGTAACCGATGGTGAGGAGCGTGGCGGACAGCCAGACGGAGCTGGCCCCGAAACCCTGCCCGTCGTGCCCGTTATCGACCAAGGCGGAAGCGATGAACGCATGACGAGAATCAGCATGTAGGCGATGAATTCGGTCGTCTTGAAAGCAGCCTTCGTCTCGGTCGAAACGCGAGCGACGCGGCCAGTGTTGGGAGTGTTGCTCATAATGTGTTCCTGTGTCCGGTGTGATGTCGGCGCCGGACCGCACGGACCGACTCAGCGTCCCGCGTTCGCCTCCGGGCGCAGACGGATGAGCCGATGCGGGCCATCTTCCTGCAGCTCGGCCACCTCGCTGCGCGAGGAGAGGAAGTCGGTGAAGGAACGGAAGCCGAGCGGTTTTTCGTTGAACGAGGGGTCCATCCGGCGCATCTGGTTCTTCACCGTGCCGGTGTTCAGCCACTCGTCGTCGTCGCCCTTTGCGTGCCCGATCTGCAGGGCACGCACGAGGAGCTCCGACGCGATTGTCTGAGGGTCGATGTCCTCGGCCGGTTCCGGCTCCGGCTCGTCGAATTGCGAACTGATGGTGTGCGAGAACATCGGGATCGTCGTCAAGGTGCGGGCTTTGACGGGCACCGTCTTGGGTGGCACGGTCGCGGGTTCTGCGGCCTTCCTGCCCGACGGGGGCTTCTGCACGAGCGCCACGGGGGCGGGCGCGGCGGCGGCGACCTTCGCTATGCCGGGGAGAGAGTCATAGTCCTCGAATTCGTCGCACGCAGCCGCGAGGGAGGTGCTGGTCGACCCGGCCACTCCGATGCCCACCACGAAGCGACCGAGGCGTTTCGACTTCTGGGCGAGGGCGATGTAATCCGAGTCACCGGCGACGATGATGACGTGGGTGAGGTCGGGCAGCCGGAAGAGGTCTTCGACCACGTCGACGGCAAGACGGATGTCCGCCCCGTTCTTCGTTCCCCGCGTGGTCGTGGTGAATAGCTGGGTGAGGTCAACCGCTCGGGACATGAGCTGGCGTTGGTAGCTCGCATTCACGGGCACGGACCAGTCGGCATACGCGCGATTGACGACCAGCGTGCCGAACGACGCGGCGAAATCAATGATTGCGTTGAAGTCGACCGTCGCGGCGTTCAGCTTCGCGGTAACCTCGGGCTCGGCATCCGCGCTCGATCTGTCGAAATTCCGGATGCCATCGCGCTGGAAGGCATTTCGTCCGTGTAGTTGCTGATAGCGAGAGACGACGATGTTGTCGAAGTCGATGTAGAGGCCGACGCGTGCATCGTTCGGTTCAGTCATGGTGGGTTCCTTAGCTACCGGGCGGACGAATCAGTCGCAACCCCAGACTCAAGTCTGCTGCGCACGATGCGACGACGGCAACTCGCGGAATCGACTGCGGCGCTCAGTACGCGCGCACCGATCCGCGCCGAGCCTGCCGGGAGGTACACAATGAGGTATGGCCACTGACGATCCATGCCCGGTTTTCTTTCTCTCGGATAGCACCGGAATCACGGCGGAAACGCTCGGGAGCACCCTCCTGTCCCAGTTCCCCACCGTGGAGTTCGACCGCACGACGATCCCGTTCATCCTGAATGTGGACCAGGCCCAGGCCGTGGTCGACCTGATCGACGCTCTGGTGGAGCGCGGCCAGAAGCCGATCGTGTTCTCCACGGCCGTGACCAGCGACATCCGCCGCACTCTCGGCACCTGCACGGCCACCCTGATCGACCTGCTCGGAACCTATCTCGGCGAGCTCGAGGAGGCCCTGGCGACGCAGGCCAGCAACGAACCAGGGCGCGCCCACGGCCTCGGCAACGCCGCCCGCTATCAGTCCCGCATGACGGCCGTCGAGTACGCGATGGAGCACGATGACGGCCAGAGCCTGCGAGCGCTCGAGAAGGCGCAGCTGATCCTGGTAGCCCCGTCGCGCTGCGGCAAGACCCCCACCACGATGTACCTGGCGCTGCAGCACGGCATCTTCGCGGCGAACTTTCCCCTCGTCGACGAGGACTTCGAGCGGGAGGGTCTCCCCAAGCCACTGCGACCGTTCGTGGACAAGTGCTTCGGGCTCACCACCAATCCCCTGCGCCTGAGCCAGGTGCGCACCCAGCGCCGGGAAGGTTCGCCCTACGCGTCCCTGCGGCAGTGCGGGTTCGAGCTGCGCAGTGCGGAGCGACTCTATGCCTCCCACGGAATCCCGTTCCTCAACTCGGCGAGCATGTCCGTGGAGGAGATGTCGGCCATGATTCTGCAGCAAATGAACCTCAAACGCTGACTCACATTCAAAACGCAGACAAGTGAACATGTCAATCAAGTAAACAAATCGCGCTCAGGCCGGATAGACCTGTCACTATGGGAACAGGGCGCTTATCCATGAGGTGAGCCTCCTCACCTCGTGGCCTCACCTCTGGTCGCACACTGCAAGGGAGCAGAACACATGACGACAGACATCCTCTGGTTTTCCGAAATCGGACTCACGGACCTGGACCGGGTGGGCGGCAAGAACGCTTCCCTGGGCGAAATGGTGCAGAATCTGACGTCGGCCGGCGTCAAGGTGCCCGACGGGTTCGCCACCACCGCGGACTCCTACCGCCGATTCCTGTCCGATTCCGGTTTGGACCAGCGGATCATCGAGCGCCTGCGGGGCCTCGACATCGACGACGTCACCGCGCTGGCAGCGGCCGGCAAGGAAATCCGCGGCCTGATGCGTGACACGCCCTTCCTGCCCGAGTTCGAGTCCCAGATCCGGGCCGCCTACGCGGCCCTGGTCCTGAAGCACGGCGGCTCCGACGACATTTCCTGGGCGGTGCGTTCCAGCGCCACCGCCGAGGACCTTCCGGATGCGTCCTTCGCCGGTCAGCAGGAGACGTTCCTGAATGTGCGCGGAATCGAGAACATCCTGCCGGCCATCAAAGATGTCTTCGCCTCCCTCTACAACGACCGGGCGATCGCCTACCGGGTGCACCACGATTTCGAGCACGCCGAGGTGGCGCTGTCGGCCGGGATCCAGCGCATGGTGCGCTCGGACATCGGCTCCTCCGGGGTCATGTTCACGATGGACACCGAATCCGGCTTCCGCGACGCGGTCTTCATCACCTCCTCCTACGGTCTGGGCGAGGCCGTCGTGCAGGGCGCCGTCAACCCCGACGAGTTCTACGTCTACAAGCCGGCACTCGAGGCCGGCCGTCCCGCCATCCTCAAGCGCACCCTCGGCGAGAAGGCGCTGCAGATGACCTTCACGAAGAACCGTGAAATCGGCCGCACGATCGACTTCGTTCCCGTGGAGGTCGACCTGCGCAACCTGTTCAGCATCACCGATGCCGACGTGGAGGAGCTGGCCCGCCACGCCCTCTCGATCGAGGCGCACTACGGACGCCCGATGGACATCGAGTGGGGCAAAGACGGCATCGACGGCGGCATCTACATCCTGCAGGCCCGCCCGGAGACGGTGCAGTCGCGAGCGACCGCGGTGTCCCAGAGCCGGTTCAAGATGAACGAGACCGGTAAGGTTTTGGTCGAGGGCCGCGCCATCGGCCAGCGGATCGGCGCCGGAAGCGTGCGCATCCTCTCGTCCATCGACCAGATGGCGAGCTTTGCCACCGGCGACGTGCTCGTCGCGGACATGACCGACCCCGACTGGGAACCGATCATGAAGCGCGCCAGCGCCATCGTGACCAACCGCGGCGGCCGCACCTGCCATGCCGCGATCATCGCCCGCGAACTCGGCATTCCCGCGGTCGTCGGCACCGGGACCGCCACCGACATCCTCTCCGACGGCCTCGAAGTCACGGTGTCCTGCGCCGAGGGTGAGGCGGGCCTGATCTACGAAGGGCTGCTCGACTTCGGCATCGAGGAGACCGCGCTCACCACCCTGCCGCCAGCCCCGGTGAAGGTCATGATGAATGTCGGCACCCCGGAGCAGGCGTTCACGTTCGCCCAGCTGCCCAACCACGGCGTGGGTCTCGCCCGACTCGAATTCATCATCAACCGTCAGATCGGCATCCACCCCAAGGCCTTGCTCAACCTGGCCGACCAGCCCGCCGACGTGGCCCGCGAGATCAACACCCGCATCGCCGCCTACGGCAACCCGCGCGACTACTACATCAAGCGCCTGGCCGAGGGCGTGTCCACGATCGCGGCCGCCTTCGCGCCGGAGACCGTGATCGTGCGGATGAGCGATTTCAAGTCCAACGAGTACGCCAACCTCATCGGCGGACCGGCCTACGAGCCGCACGAAGAGAACCCGATGCTCGGGTTCCGCGGGGCGTCCCGCTACCTCGAGCCCTCGTTCCGGGACTGCTTCGACCTCGAATGCGAGGCGCTCTCATTCGTGCGAAACGAGATGGGGCTGACCAACGTCAAGCTGATGATCCCCTTCGTGCGCACCCTGGACGAGGCCGCGGGCGTTATTGAACTGCTCGCCGAGAACGGGCTGCGCCGTGGGGAGAACGGCCTTGAGATCGTCATGATGTGCGAGTTGCCGGCCAATGCGCTGCTCGCCGACGAGTTCCTGGACTACTTCGACGGGTTCTCCATCGGCTCCAACGACATGACGCAGCTGGCGCTCGGCCTCGACCGCGACTCGGCGATCGTCGCCGGCGGCTTCGACGAGCGCGACCCGGCCGTGAAGAAGCTGCTCAGCATGGCGATCGCGGCCTGCAAGGCCCGCGGCAAGTATGTGGGCATTTGCGGTCAAGGCCCCAGCGACCACCCGGACTTTGCCGAGTGGCTCGTCGCCGAGGGCATCGACTCCGTGTCGCTGAACCCCGACACCGTGGTCGACACCTGGCTGCGGCTCGCCGGCGTGACCGCGGGCAGCAACCACTTCGGCACGGATGACGCCGCCACCGACCCCAAGGATGCCTCGGCCGCCTGATCGGAGGTCGAGCTCGCCGAGCCCCGCGGGCGGCGCCCGAATCACCCGGGAACGTGCCACGCAGCTCGGCGCACTCCGGGCATCCGTCGTCGGTGCCTAAACTCGGGGATTTTCACGACACGCCGCGAGATCAGGTGGGGTGACCCAGCCGGCGTTTCGGCAATTTCTCCGAGTTTGCGTAGCGACGGATGCAGCGGGCACCGGGCGTCAGAGCGGCCCGATCAGCTTGCCGGCGTCAGTAGACGTACGGCTGGGCGGGCTGGTCCGTGGGCGTGATCTCGCTCGGAACAAGGGCGATGGCCTCCTCGCTGCGGATGCTCGGGTTGGTGTCGACCGCTCTCGATGGCAACCCAGCTGTCGGTCGGGAATTCGTCCTGCCAGCCGGAGTAGTAGACGGGGATGCCGACCGGCTGCGCGTCGACCGCGCAGCAGGACACGACGAAGCGGGCCACGAAGAACACATTCTCGGGGTCACTCGTGTCGGGCGTGACGAACCCGGTCACGGTCGCGGTCTTGTCGGCGAAGAAGTCCTCGCCGGCGCCTTGGCGCAGCAACGAGGACCAGTCCCGCACGGTGAAGGTCGAGTAGTCGCCGCCGACGAGGTCGCTCGCCTCTTTCTGCGTGATGAGCGAGGTCGAGCCGTTCAGGTCGCGCTTGGCGACCGTGGCCGTGGTCAGGGTCGCCGGCGGCAACACCAGGAGGCCCACGGTGGCCGCGACGATGATCAGGATGCTGCCGGCCGACCAGAGCCACGCCCAGCGTCCTCCGTCGCCCTCAGGTAGCTCGTGCTCGTGCTCGTTTTCGGCTGCGGGCAGGAGAGCGAATGCGGCCACCACCAGCGCGGCGGCGATCACGGCCATCACCATGGTGAACACGAAGTACCGGGGTGGATGTAGAGCCCGAGCTGCCCGCTGACCCCCAGCCAGACCGTGGCCACAATGCCCACGATGCTGAGGAGCGCGCCCTGCCAGCGCCGCAGGAGCCGTCTAAACGACATAGTTGATCGCCAATCCGAGAACCGCGGAACAGAGAGCCACAATCAGGGTGAGTTGCATCAGGGTCTTGGCCGTGAAGGGCGTGCGCAGCAGGGCCAGCATCTTGATGTCGATCATCGGGCCGAAGACCAGGAAGGCCACGATGGCGTCGGGCATGAACGTCGCACCGAACGAGAGGATGAAGAAGACGTCGACGTTGGAGCAGATCGAAACCACGAAGGCCAGGGCCATCAGCGCCAGCACGGACCAGACCGGGTGGCTGCCGAGCGTCACGAGCACCTCGCGGGAGACGGCGGTCTGGATCAGCCCGGCCGGTCCGGCGCCGATAAAGAGCGCCGGCAACATCGCGCTGGTCTCCTTCGTGAACAGACCGGCGCTGCGCTTGATCTTCCCGTCGGCCGCGTCATGGTGGTCGCCGAGTGCACAGGCATCCTGAAACCGGGGAGCGAGCAGGGACTCGGGTTTCAGGTGCCGGCTGTAGATGTAGCAGATCAGGTTGGCGATCAGGAATCCGCCGGCGATGCGCCAGACCAGGATGCCACTGTCCCAACCGAGGTCACCGGGTTGAGGATCGGGGCCGCGAAGAGTAACGTCATCGATTCGCCGACCGTCAGCCCCTTGGCGATCAGGCCGCGCACCAGAGGCACATTGCCGCACTCGCAAACCGGCAGCAGCATGCCCAGCAGCGAGAGTACGACCCGCCGGGCGACTGGGTTCTTCGGCAGGCGCCGCAGCAGGAACCCCTCCGGCAGCCAGGTCTGCACCACGATCGACAGCACGATGCCGAGGAAGACGAACGGCAGTGACTCGACCACCACGCTGATCGACAGGGTGACGAAGTCGCGGAAGGTGTCCGCCACGGTGTCGGCAGAGGCCGCGGCCGGGCCTCCGGCGCGCGGTGAAGGGCCGCGCGGCGATGGCCTGACTCATGGGTATATCTTGTCCTGTTTCGACTCGGTCGCGCTCGGGACAGGAAGCCATCGGCAGGAGGTTGGCGGGGGCATCCGTCGGTTAGCCGCACCAATCAGGGAGAAAACCGGACACGCTACGGCTGCTGGTGCCGCGGTCGAGGTCTACCAGGGTGGTCGTCATGCCCGAGAACGCGGGCAGGGTCGGGTAGTCGTCGCCGAGGCCGGCCGCCGGGATCGTCTCCACCGCGAGGTACTGGCCGTTCGGCGAGACGCAGAAGTCCCGCACGCGCGACGCGTCCGACGCGGGAGTGAACGCGACGCTCGAGTCGGCGGCGTCGGTGACGGCGATCAGGGAAGCCAGCTCGTTGCTGTCGCCGGTCTCCTGCAGAAACAGGCGGGCGTAGCGCCCCTGCTCGGTGAGGAGCACGAGCTTGCCGGGGTAGGCGCTCGCTTCGAGCAGGCTGGGCGCGAGGTCGAGTGTGGTCACGGCCCCGTCGGCGAGGTCGATCGTCGAGCCTTGGTCGGGGTCGGCGACGACGAGCGCGCGGGTGCCGGGAACGAATCCGCGCATCTCGTCGTGCTCGCCCAACGGGGTCAGCACGGCGTCGCCGAGCATGTCGATCAGGAACAGGGTCTGCCCGGCGTTCTGCACGACGAGAGAGGTGCTGTCCGGCACGAAGCGCAGGTCCATCACCGTCATCGGCAGGCCGTCCACCCCGGTGACCTCGGCCGGGAGGCCCGAGTACTCGGTCAGGTCGTAGACGAAGGGGGTGCGGTCGTAGCGGCGCCCCGCCGTCTCCGGGGCGCTGGTGAAGGTGTACGCGATCAGGGTTTTCGACGGGGAGGCCGCCAGGTTCTCGATCACGCCCGCGCCCGGCACGGGCACCTGCACGTTGTCCCCGCCCCCGAACGAGACCACCTCGAGGGTGGCCGTGTCGTCTTCGGCGAGCGTGACGGCGGCGAGGTGGTTCTCCAGGGCGACATACTGCTGGATGCGCGGGGCGCTGAACACGATGTCTCCGTCGCCCCGGCCCTGCAGGGTCGTGCGGCGCACGGTGTCGGGCCGCTTCGCGCCGGCGTCGTCCACCCGGCTGTCGCGCTGCAGCGCATAGATGTCGGCGTCCGGGGTCGTGAACTCGTATTCCAGGGTGGCGGTGGCGTCCTGGGTGATGCTCGCGACATCCGTCACCGTCACCGTATAGACGGTGTTATAGCGCAGGATGCCGGCGAACTCCACCGTCAGGGCGCGGTCGGCGACACGAGCGGAGACCTCTGTAGCCGGGGACACCGTCACCTGGCCGGCTTGGACCTCGGCCAGCGGCTGGTTCGCGGTGAGCAGCAGGCGCGCATTGCCACGCGTGACGGCGGCGTCGAGGTTGATCTCGGCGGAGGCCAGGCGGGGGCCCTGGCTGAAGTTGGCCATCGCGAGGCCCGCCACCAGCAGGACGAGCACCGCGACCGTGACCGAGAAGAGCTGTCGGAAACGCCGGCCCGCCAGCCGCACGGAGCGCGACCGATTCGCGGACGCGGGTGCGGCCGAGAGCGCGCTCCGTTCGCGGTTCATCCTGTCAATAGTATCGGCCGATTTTCCGGGCGCGCCGGAGACCGGGGGATCAGGGCCGCGCAACCAGAGAAATCGGCGCAACGCCTTCGGGGGCATAGGATCGGGGGGAGTATTCAGGCGTATGCAGTCCTAGCCCTGGTCCGCAGCGTCGTCAATCGCATTCCTCGCCGCGTTGGCGCACATCACGTCGATCCCCCGATCGAGATCGTGATCATTTGACCGCTTCGATCAGACCTCCCACTGTCTCAGGACCTACCAAGCAAGGCATCAGTTATGACTTCTACGCGATTCCCCCTGTCGCGCGCGGAAACGCGCGCCCGGCTCCTGTCCATGCGCGGTGTACTCTTCGACCTCGACGGGGTGCTCACGCCCACCGCCGATGTTCACATGGCCGCCTGGTCGCGCCTGTTCACCCGCTTTCTCGAGGACCAGGGAGTGAGCCCCGCCTACAGCGACGCCGACTACTTCCAGTACATCGATGGCAAGCCCCGCTATGACGGCGTGCGGTCGCTGCTCGCCTCCCGGGGCATCCAGCTGCCCGACGGCGACCCGACGGACGCCCCGGAGCGCAACACCGTCTGCGGCCTCGGCAACCGCAAGAACGAGGCCTTCAACGAGACCCTCGCCGAAAGTGGCGTCACGCCCTACCCGGGATCGATCGAGTTCCTCGACTACGTCGTGGCCGCCGGCCTCGCCGTGGCCGTCGTCACCAGCTCGCGCAACGGGGAGAAGACCCTCGCGGCAGCCGGCATTCGCGGACGCTTCGAAATCGTCGTCGATGGCCTGCTCTCGGCCGAGCGTGGCCTGGCCGGCAAGCCGGCCCCCGACACCTATGAGCTCGGCGCGGAACTGCTCGGCCTCGATGCGGCCCAGTGCGTCGTCGTCGAAGACGCGCACTCGGGCATCCAGGCCGGCCGCGCCGGCAACTTCGGCCTCGTGCTCGGAGTGGACCGCGGCGTGGGCACGCAGACCCTGCTCCACGCCGGGGCCGACGTCGTCGTCCCCGACCTGCACGAGCTGCTCCCCAACGTCGAAACGGAGGCCGGAGAATGAACCGGATCACCGACACGAACGACCCGCTCGACCGCAACCGATTTCCGATCGACGAGTGGGCCCTGGTCGAGAAGGACTTCTCCGGTGACGACATGGGACGCACCGAGACGCTGTTCGCCACCGGCAACGGGTACCTCGGCCTGCGCGGCAACGTGGACGAGGGCCGGGACGGCCACGCCCACGGCACGTTCATCAACGGGTTCCACGAGACCTGGCAGATCCGGCACGCGGAAGAGGCCTTCGGCTTCGCGCGCGTCGGGCAGACGATCGTCAACGCGCCGGATGCCAAGATCATTCGCATTTACGTCGACGACGAGCCGCTCGTCCTGACCCTCGCGGATCTGCTCAGCTATGAGCGCCGCCTCGACTTCGCCGGCGGCATCCTCTCCCGTTCCCTCGAATGGCGCACGCCCTCGGGCAAGCGCGTGCTGATCCAGTCGCGCCGCCTGGTGTCGTTCACGGAACGCCACCTCGCGATCCTCGAGTACGAGGTCACCATGCTGGACGCCGACGCGTCGGTCGTGATCTCCAGCCAGATCCTCAACCGCCAGGACGGCATCGGCGAGTACGACGCCCCGAAGCCCACCAACGGCAAGGACTTCGACCCGCGTAGGGCCGAGTCGTTCACCGACCGGGTGCTGCGCCCCCGCTTCAAACGGGCATCCGAGGGCCGCTACATCCTCGGCTTCCGCTGCACGAACTCGGGCATGACCATCGCCTGCGCCGCCGACCACCAGCTTGAGACGCTCAATGAGTACGACGAGGCCTCGCACATCGGCGACGACCTCGCCAAGCACGTCTACCGCATCAAGGCCAAGCAGGGCCAGTCCATCCGACTGACCAAGACCCTCAGCTACCACACCTCCACCGGCGTGCCCACGCACGAGCTCGCCGACCGGTGCGACCGCACGCTCGACCGCGCCGTCGCAGCCGGAACCGAGCAGTACGTCGCCGAGCAGCGCGACTGGCTCACCGCTTTCTGGGCGCGCACGGATGTCGAACTCGCCGGCCAGCCTGCCCTCCAGCAGGCCACCCGCTGGAACTTCTTCCAGCTTGCGCAGGCGTCCATGCGAGCCGACGGCCAGGGCGTGTCCGCGAAGGGCGTGTCCGGATCCGGCTACGGCGGCCACTATTTCTGGGACACGGAAGTGTACGTGCTCCCCTTCCTGACCTACACGTCGCCGAACGCCGCGCGCAACGCGCTGCGATTCCGGCACGCGATGCTCGAGCACGCCAGGGTGCGCGCCACCGAACTGAACCAGCTGGGCGCGCTGTTCCCGTGGCGCACGATCAACGGCCTGGAGTCGTCCGCGTACTACGCCGCCGGCACCGCGCAGTATCACATCGACGCTGACATCTCCTATGCGCTGACCCAGTACGTGTCGGCCACCGGCGATGAGGACTTCCTCTCCCGCGAGGCCATCGACATCCTGGTGGAGACGGCGCGCATGTGGGCCGACCTCGGCTTCTGGCGCGGCAACGGCAACGACGTCTTCCACATCCACGGCGTCACCGGGCCCGACGAGTACACGACTGTCGTCAACGACAACCTCTACACGAACATCATGGCCCGCTCGAACCTGCGGGACGCGGTCACCAGTGTGCGCAGACTGCGCGAGGTCGACATCGCCTCCTACGACTTCATGGTCGCCCGCCTCGGACTCGGCGAGGCCGAGATCATCGAGTGGTCGTTCGCCGCGGAAGCAATGCACATCCCCTTTGACAAGACCCTGGGCATCCACCCGCAGGACGCGCAGTTCCTGGAGAAGGAACGTTGGGACCTCTCGCAGACGCCGCCCGCCAACCGCCCGCTGCTGCTGCACTACCACCCCCTCGTGATCTACCGCTTCCAGGTGCTCAAGCAGGCGGATGTCGTGCTCGCCCTCCTGCTGCAGGGTGACCAGTTCACGCCGGAGCAGAAACGTGCCGACTTCGACTACTACGACCCGATCACCACGGGTGACTCGACGCTGTCCGACGTCGTGCAGTCGATCATCGCGGCCGAGGTCGGCTACCACGAGCTGGCGCTCAAATACTTCACCTCGGGCCTGTTCGTCGACCTCGCCGATCTGCACCACAACGCGGCGGACGGCGTTCACGTGGCATCCGCCGGCGGTGTCTGGAGCGCGCTCGTCTACGGCTTCGGCGGCATGCGCGACCACGGCGGCAAGATCACCCTCGACCCGCGACTGCCTGAGACCTGGGAGGCGCTGACCTTCCGCGTCACGCTCCGGGGAACCCGGCTGCGCGTGGACGTGCGTCAGAGCGAGGTCAACCTCACGATCGAGGAGGGCGTCGACGTCATGCTGTCCGTGCGCGGTGTTTCCGTCATCGTGCGGATGGGCCTGCCCATCACGGTCGCGCTGACCCACCAGGGCCCGCGCGACCCGGGGGCACCCTCTCGGACCTTGGTCGAGGGCGGGCGACGGGCCGACGGCACCGTCATCACGTCCTCGATCCCGACGATCGCGCACGCCACCGAGTTCCTGGAGCCGAACGACTAGTTCGCTTCCGCGGGGAGGGCCCCGGCACATCGTCGGGGGCCCTCCCTCGTTTCAAGCCCCGGCCCCGGCCCCTCGTCCGTCGCTCTGGCCCTAACCAATTCGACGGAGATTTCGCGATAGTGACCGCATTTCACATGAAATAGGTCGATTTTCGTCAAAATCTCCGTCGAATTCGTTCGCGGCGTCGGCAGGCCAGTGCCCGGGGAGCCGGGAACCGGGACTGCTACCGAGTTACAGCGCCGCCTGGATGGCCGCCGCGTAGGCCTGGTAGCCGGCGGGGGTCGGGTGGAAGGCATCCGGACCGGCGAAGTAGACCCACGAGTCGACGTCTCCGATGCCGTGGCCCGCGAAAGCCGCGGACACGTCGACGTATTCGATGCTGGAGTTCGGTCGGATTGCCTGGGCCTGGGCTACGACGCCCTGGATGGTCTGGTTTAGCAGCATGGTTGCCCCGTTGAGCTGGGCGATCAGCGGGTCAGCCGAGGGGGCAAAGAGCAGCGGGTAGCCGGTGACGACCACGTGGGCATTCGGGGCGGCCGCTGCGACGCGCGCGTAGGTGTCGGCCAGACGGGCTGTAAGCTCGCCGGAATAGATCAGGGCGCCGGCGGTGGAGATGGCGTTCCCGCACGCGACCGGATCCGCGGACGCGCACGCCGCCGCCACGCCGGCCACATTCAGATCGTTGCCGCCCACGGTAAGTGTCACCAGGGTGGTCCCCCGGTTCAGGGACGACAGCTGCGTGGTGGTCACAGTCCCGGTGGTGGCCAGGCTGCAACTGACGTTGCGCAGCAGGTTCGTGCCCTTCACCGCGTCCAGAAGGGCGGGGTAGCCGTTCGGGCTCTGCAGGCAGCCGTCCACGTAGCCACCGCCGCCTTGCCCGGCCGCGTAGGAGTCGCCCAAGGCGACGTACTTGTTGGCCGGGGCCGTGGGTGCGGCGGATGCCGGTAGAGCACCGGCGGCAAGCACGCCCGAGGCGGCGAGGATGGCGGCGAGGACGCTGGACAGGAGTCGGATTCGGGGTTTCATGGCCCGACTTTACTCGGATCTGCGCTCTAGGTGCAGGGTTGATTTCGGCACGACCTCTGCGACTCCCGGAAAGCGGCCTGGCGCTCAGCCAGCTCGGCTTTCTGGGCCGCTCGTGCTCACGGTGCCGACCTCACCAATTCGACGGAGATTTTGCCGGGATCACCCCGATCGGTGCGAAAAACCGGGTTCTGGAGCAAAATTTCCGTCGAATTGGTTCACGCGCTCAGGGGATTGAATCGCGCGTCAGGCGACGAGAACGTCAGGCGGTAAGCGGCACGTAGCGGTAATACTCGATGCCCTGGTCGTAGAAGTCGGGGCCGTTCGCGGTGCCGAGGTGGTCGACGACGAACTGGTCCTCGGCCGGGGCCGGCACGAGGTCACCGGGGCGCCCCTCGTGCAGCGCGATGTACTGCGCCTCGGTCAGGTCGACCGGGCCGTGCAGGGCGGTCTCGAAGTTGATGCGTGCGGCGGCGGCCTGCCAACCCTCGGCGACCCGCATCGGGAGAGCCTCGGCGGCGTCGCCGCTGCCGTAGCCGAGCGCCAGCCACTCCTGGCCGGCGAGCTCGAGGCCCTCCGTCAGTGCGTGCTGCAGACCGGATGCGAGCCACGCCGGCAGGGCGGCCGTGTAGAGGTTGCCCAGGTCGCGCATGGCGTCCGAGCCGAGGCCGAGCTTCTCGCTGACCAGGGTGTTCCAGACTTCGGTGCTTCGCAGGTGCTGGCGCAGGCGGCGGGACAGCGGGAAGACGTCACCGATGATCTCGCCGATGTCGGCCCCGTTTCCGTGGAACGGCGAGGGTGCGCACATCTCGGCGAGCAGGAGGTCGGCGTCGATCCCGGCATCCGCGCAGTGCGCGCGCAGCTGGTCGCGGCCCGATTCCTTGTCGGCCGCGAGCGTGAACAGGTAGGCCATCACCCAGCCGGTCGCCGGCATCTGGTGGTACGGGCGGTGCATGAACACCCGGTCGACCTCGTTGAAGTAATCGAGGGAATTGCCGGGGCGCTTTCCCAGCATGGCCGTCATCGCGTGGTGGGTGGCGTCGATGTAGCAGCTGGTCGAGTACCGGCCATTGAACACGGGCAGGTCCTGCATCTGCCCGTCGTCGCGGGGCGGCTGCCCGCGGAAGCGCGCGAACGGCTTGCGGAAGTCCGCCACCCGGTAGTCGGAGTCGCTGCCGGACCCGGCCAGATTTACTTCCAGCAGTCGGGCCTCGCTTTCCAGGAGCACAGCGACGGCGCCTGCACCTTGGGTGGGCTCGCCGCTGCCGCCGCGAGCGTATTCGGCGATGTCGGCGGAGACGACGATGGCCTGGCGGCCCACGCCATCCGTCGCCAGGTAGCGCAGGGCGGCCTTGATGCCGTAGACGCCGGCGAGGCAGGCCTGCTTGAACTCGGGCACCTCGCAGTCGCGCGCGAGCAGCGGCATGCCATGGGCGGTGAGGGCGTCGTTGACCATGCCCTTGACGATGACCGCACCGGCCGAGTTGTCGCTGCTGGATTCGGTGCCGAGGGCCAGGAGGCCGACCTGACCGGGGTCGATGTCGTAGTCGCGGATCAAACGCCACACCGCGTTCGCCGCGAGCGTGTAGACACTCTGGCCCGGGCCGCGCATGCGGAAGCTGCGTCCAACGACGTTCCGGACCTTCCCCCACGGCTGGTCGTTCCAGTCGCACCAGGCTTCGAGCTGCACCCGGTAGGGCGGCACGAACAGGGAGAATCCACTAATTCCAGGCGTCAACAGTTCCCTCTTCAGGTTTGGCGTGGTTGTTCACCCACACCGGGTCTCAAACGCACCACTCCATTATCAACGGATCGGTTGGTGAAAGTGGTGACCAGGAGCAGATCGTCAGGCGGAACCGACCCGATCACGGCGGTGCGGCCCCCCGGGAAGCGACTAAAATCGAGTGAACCCGATCGGAGCACCACTGTGGACCAACCCATCGATGGTGGCGCCACCGCCGTGGCCCGCGCGCACAGCAACATCGCCCTCGTCAAATACTGGGGCAAGCGCGACGCCGCCCTGAACACGCCCGCGGTCGGCTCCATCTCGGTCACGCTCGACGCGCTCTACACCGACACCCGCGTCACCTTCACGCCCGGTCTGGTCGCCGATGAACTGTGGCTGGCCGGATGCCGCATCCCGGCCACGCGCATCAGTCACGTTCTCGACCTGGTGCGTGGGCATGCCGCCAGCATGGGCCTGTCCGTCGCCGGACTGAACGCCATCGTGACGTCGACGAACAACTTTCCGACCGGGGCCGGCCTCGCCTCGTCGGCATCCGGCTTCGCCGCCCTCGCGGTTGCCGCGTCCGGCGCCGCCGGCCTCACCCTGGCCGACCGCGAACTGTCGATCCTGGCCCGGCACGGCTCGGGCTCGGCCGCCCGCTCGATCTTCGGCGGCTTCGCCGAGATGCACGCCGGCACCGCCGCCGACGGATCGGACGCCTACGCGGAAGAGCTGCTCGACCGGGCGGGCTGGCCGCTGGCGGTCGTCGTGGCGATCACCGAGCACGGAGAGAAATCGATAAATTCCACTATCGGCATGAACGAGAGCAAGGCCTCCTCGCCGTTCTACCAGGCCTGGCTTGACTCGGCCGACGACGACCTCAACGAGATGCGCTCCGCCATCCGTGACCGCGATTTCGCCCGGCTCGGGCAGCTCTCCGAGTACAACTGCCTCAAACTGCACGCCCTGATGCTCACGACCCGACCCGCACTGATCTATTGGAACGCCGCGACCGTCGCCGCGATGCACGCCGTGGCGGGTCTTCGCGCCCAGGGCGTGCCGGCCTATTTCACCATCGACGCCGGGCCGCAAGTCAAGGTGCTCTGCCTGCCCGGCGACGCCGCCGCGGTTCAGCGAGCGATGGTGCTCGTGCCCGGGGTGCTCGAGGCGCGCATCAGCGCGCTCGGCCCGGCCGCCTGCCGGCTGGAATGACCATGGCGACGACTCTGCCGACGCCTCCGCCGAAGCCGACGATCCGGGCGTCCGCGCCCGGCAAGCTCTTCCTGCTGGGCGAGTACGCCGTGCTCGAGGGCGCGCCGGCCCTGCTCACCTCCGTCGACCGACGCGTAGAGGTGACGGTCGACGAGTCACCCACGGGCTCCTGGCAGGTCAGCGCGTCCAATTTGGGCATCCGGAACCTAGTGTTGGGCACGGATGGCGCCCTCCCGGCCGGGCTCACCGACCAGCAGCGCGACCACCTCCGCGTCTTCGACCAGGTGCGCGTCGCCGTGCAGGCCGCTGCGCTGCGGGCGCGGGTGCTGCCGCAGAGTCAGACCCCGCTCGCCATCACCATTGACAGCAGCGCGCTGTCCCGGGGCGGCCACAAGCTCGGCCTCGGTTCCAGCGCCGCCACCGCCGCCGGCCTGACCGACGCCCTGGCCCGCGCCCTGGGCCTGACGCTCGACCGGAACGAGCTGTTCCGCCTGGCCCACGCCGCCCACCGCAGCGCGCAGAACGGCGCCGGCAGCGGCGGAGACGTGGCCGCGAGCGTGCACGGCGGGTTGATCCGCTATGCCCCGGGTGCCGCAGTGGTGCCTCTGCGCTGGCCGGAGGAGCTCTGCATCTCGGCCGTCGTCACCGGCGAGGGTGCGCTGACCACCCGCCTGGTGGGCCGCGTGGCCGACTACGCCGCCGAGAACCCCGCCCGGCACCGGGCCGACCTGGACCGGCTGAAACACCTCGCCGAACAGGCCGAGGCGGCGCTGGCCAGCCCGGCCGATTTCCTGCGCCTCGCCTCCGACTACTTCGCGGCACTCACCCAACTCGACGCGCATGCCCAGGCCGGCATCGTGAGCGAGCGACACCGTGAACTGCACGCCCTCGCCCGGCGCGAGGGCGGCATCTTCAAGACCAGCGGGGCCGGCGGCGGAGACGTCGGTCTGGCCTTTAGCTACGCTGGAGAACCCACCGAGCGACTCGCCAGGGCACTCGCCCGGGCCGGGGCCGCCATCGTCCCGCTCGGCTTCTTCGCCGCCGGCCTACAGGGAGGCACCGCGTCATGAGCCGGTCCCGCATCCCCCGCTTCTACCAGTTGTCGGTCAGTGAACGCATCGCGCTCCTCCGGCAACGTGGTGTCCTGTCGACGGATGCCGCCGCGCACCTCGCAGACGGAACGTCCGCCCTCGACGTGGCGGCCGCCGACCGGTTGATCGAGAACGTGATCGGCGTCTTCTCAATGCCGATGGGACTCGGCCTGAACTTCCAGATCAACGGCCGGGACCACCTGGTGCCGATGGTGGTCGAAGAGCCCTCCATCGTCGCCGCGGTCAGCTCCGCGGCCCGGCTGGTGCGCCAGGCCGGCGGGTTCACGAGCGTCGCCGACGAGCCGCTGCTGATCGGCCAGATCCAGGTCGTCGACCTTATCGACCCCGAGCGCGCCCGGGCTGACCTGCTCGCGCGCGGCGACGAGCTCGTGGCGCTGGCCGACAGCGGGCATCCGAAAATGGTGGCGCGCGGCGGCGGCGCCCGCGGCATCGAGGTCTTCCTGCGCGGTGCGACGGCGCAGAACGGCGAACTGCTCGTCGTGCACCTGCTGGTCGACACCCGCGATGCGATGGGCGCCAATCTCGTCAACTCGATGTGCGAACGGCTCGCCCCACTGGTCGAGGAGATCAGCGGCGGCCGCGTGTTCCTGCGCATCCTCTCCAACCTCACCGACCGGGCCCTGGTGCGCGCCCGTGCCGTGATCCCGTACGCGCTGCTCGAGACCGCCGACTTCCCCGGCGAACGCGTGCGCGACGGTATCGTGCTCGCAAACGAGTTCGCGGCCATGGATCCCTACCGGGCCACCACGCACAACAAGGGCATCATGAACGGCATCGACGCCGTCGCCCTCGCCACCGGCAACGACTGGCGGGCGATCGAGGCGGCGGCCCACGCCTACGCCGGCCGCGGCGACGGCTACGGCCCGCTCACCACCTGGAGCGTGAACGACGCCGGCGATCTCGTGGGCGAACTGACCATCCCGTTGAAGGTCGGCACGGTCGGCGGCCAGGTGGAGTCGAACCCGGCCGTACGGCTCGCCCACACGATCCTCGGGGTGTCTTCAGCGGCCGAGCTGGCCGAGGTGATGGCCGCCGTGGGGCTGGCCCAAAATCTGGCCGCCCTCAAGGCCCTGTCGACCAACGGCATCCAGCACGGCCACATGCGCCTGCACGCGCGGGCCGTGGCGGCTGCCGCCGGCGCCAGTGGAGCCCGGTTCGAGGAGGTCGTCGAGAGGCTCATTACCGACGGCGAGATCAAGGTGTGGAAGGCGCGCCAGATCATGCAGGCCCTCGAAGAGAGCAGCGACGGCGACCGGGCCATTGAGCCGGCCGCGCCGGTTGCCGGGTACGGCACCGCCGCCGCCGTCGCCTTGCCCGCGGCTCACCCCGCACCCACGGCCACCCTTACGCCCAGCGCTTCCGCCACGTGCGCTGCTGCCCTCACCCCCGGCGCCCCCGGCCCGGATGCCCACCTCGGCTACGGCAAAATCATCCTGATGGGCGAGCATTCCGTCGTCTACGGCTACCACGCGATCGCCGCGCCGATCGGTCTGTCGGTGCGCGCGCAGGTCACCCGCCAGGCGTCGCTCCGCAAACCGGTCATCGCCGACTGGGACGTCGACGGCTCGGTGCGCGAACCGATCCGAGCAGACCTCTCGCACCGGGTGGCGGCGCTGATCGTCACCCGGCTCGGCGTGTCCGACGCCGGCCTTCGGGTCGACGTGTTCTCTCACCTGCCGCGCGCCAGCGGCCTGGGTGCCTCCGCCGCGTTCGCGGTGGCATTGATCCGCGCCGTCGCCGACAGCTTCCAGCTGACGATCAGCGACGCCGAGGTCTCGAGCCTCGCCTTCGAGTGCGAACAGATCGTGCATGGCACCCCGTCGGGCATCGACAACACCGTCGCCACCTTCGGCCGGTCGGTTCTTTTCCAGAGATCGGATGCCCCGGGCGGCCACACGATCCGCGACATCTTCACTCCCCACCCGATCCCCATCGTCATCGGGCTGTCCGGGGTGGAGTCGCTGACGAAGCAGACCGTGGGCCTCGTGCGCAGCGCCTGGCAGCGCAACCCCGCGCGCTACGACGCGATCTTCAGCCAGATCGACGGGCTGGTGTTGGCCGGGGTAGACGCGCTCCGCCGCGGCGACATCGCCGAGCTCGGCGAACTGATGAACATCAATCAGGGACTGCTCAACGCGCTACAGGTATCGAGCCCGGAGATCGAGTCACTCGTGGCGATCGCCCGCCGCGCCGGCGCCCTCGGAGCGAAGCTGACCGGTGGCGGGGGCGGCGGCGCCATGATCGCTATCGCCGAACCCGGCGGCACCGAACCGATCATCACCGCAATGCGCAGCGCCGGCTACACGACCTACCTCACCGAGATTCGCTGAGCACCCGAAATTCGAACCTGTATTCGAGGTATTCGGAGCTGGGCATCTCGTCATTCCCGACAGCAATAAACGGCGATTATGGCAGTCGTCCACAGGTCTCACGCGTAGTTATCCACATCGGGCATTCCAGTAATTATGCGGGCAACAGCCACATTTCACGCTGCTGTCCACAGGGTTATCCACAAGGCTGCGGATAGACGTATCTTCGACGTCTGCCGGGCCGGCCTGCCCGCCTCGCGGCGCAGGTCTCAATCGGCGGCCCTACGGCGGGCCCACGCGCCCCGGCCACAGGTCGACACCCAAACCGTTCTCCAGACGGGCCACGGTCGCCAGGTCCGGCCAGGACCGCCCGTGCAGCACCGAGAGCAGTGTCGTGTGGTCGAGCCCGGCATCGCGCGCCGCGGCGCGCACGCTTCGCTCGCCGATTGCGGCCTGCACGTTCACCGCGAACTGACGGGCCACCTCGCCGACGGCGCCCGCCGACGGCACGTCGGGCCACCCCACCACGAGGTCACGGGGAGCAGGTCGCGCCGGTCTGGACATAGCCCGAGCGTAGACGACGGATGTCCCCCTCGGATCGCCCACCCCAACCCGTCAGTCGAATCCACGGTGGTCGGGCTGGTCGAGACCCGGTGAGCCGCTCTCTGAACTTGTGAACAAATCTTCGAAATAAACACTGAATCGAGTCGACAAATAGTGCCAGACTCTCGACTCTGTGTTCGCTTTGAGGTATCCTCGTATCATGATCGATCTCGCGGATGACCTCAGGCAAGCGGCCGATGCCGTCGCCCTGCTGGGCTCCTCGAGCGCCGACTATGAGGCGCTGGCTGATGCCGCAGTGTTGTCCGGTCAGAAGCAGATCGCGGCGGCTCGCCGCCTGCTCGACACCCGCGCCGCGTGGATGGCCGGCACCATCGCCCGCCGGTCCCGGCCGGAGTTGGGCCACTCCGGGTTGGCGGCGCAGCAGGGGTTTCTCTCGCCGGAGGCCCTCATCCAGAAGTGGACCGGCTCCTCGAAGGGCAACGCCCACAAAATGGTCGCCGTCGGCACCATGATGGCTGATGCCGAAGCAGCCGAGAAGCAGGTCGAGGCGGCGCTCTCCTCGCCCAACGCGGATGCCGCCGAGGTCGCCGAGTTCGAGGCGAAGGTGCCGTGGCAGGCGCCGATCGCCCGGGCCGTCACCGCCGGAACCCTCTCCGTCGACGCGGCCGAGTCGATCCGCTCAGGGCTCGGCCAGATCGACGCCGCGGTCACCGCCGAGAAGCTCGGTGCGGCACTCGAAGCGCTACTCACCGAGGCGTCGTCACTGAATGCCGACGAGGTCTTCAAACGGGCGAGACGGATGCGCGACCGGCTCGATGAGGCCGGCATCGCCGCCCGCGAGAAGCAGGCCTACGACGACCGCTACCTGCAGGTCTACCGGCTTCGTGACGGCAAAGTGCGGCTGAACGGGCTGTTCGCGCCCGAAGACGGCGAGTTCGTGCTCTCCACCTTCGACTCCATCATCGGCCCGCGCCGCGGCGGGGTGCGGTTCGTCGACCCGGAGCGGGCAGCCTGGGCCAAGAAGATGCAAGACGACCCCCGCACGACCGAACAGATCGCCGCCGACTCACTGGTGCAGCTACTGAAGATCGCCGGCGAGGCCGACCCGGGCCGGGTCTTCGGCGGGCGCCGACCCTCGGTGCGCATGATCGTGACCGAGAAGGCGCTCAAGACGGGCCAGGCAGGCCAGGCCGAGCAGGTCAACGAACACGGGCCGGCCGAACCCGCCGCTCACGGGCAGATCGAGGGCAACCCTCTCCCCATCTCCCAGGAAACCATCGACCGGTTGCTCTGCGACACCGGCACCCGCGGCATCAAATTCGACGACAACGGCCAGATCATCAACGTCGGCCGCGACGAACGACTCTTCACGGAGAAACAGCGCGCCGCGATGGCCGTGCGTGACGGCGGATGCCTCTGGATCGACTGCGACAGATCACCGGCCTGGAGCAAAGCCCACCACATCAACGAGTGGTTGAAAGGCAACGGCTACACCGACCTCGCCGACGGGGTACTCCTCTGTCATCCGCACCATCTGCTGCTGCACAACCAGCATTGGACGATCAGCCGCACCGGAACTCAGCATTGGCTGCGGCCACCGGTGGAGGTTGACCCGAAGCAGACACTGATCGCTCTGCCGAGCAAGCGGGCGAACCTGTAGGGCGGGACGGGTCACCGGGTCTCGACGGGCTCGACCACCGGGGCTGAAACCACCGGAACGACAAAAGGCCCCCAATCTCTCGGGGGCCTTTCTGTCCGACTGGGTGGACGGCAATCAACCCATCGTGTTCGCTGTGGGTTGATTGCAAAACTCAAAACTTCGGCCTGACCCCGTGTGCTGGTTGCGTAGTTCCTCGCGATTCTTCTGCATGATCTTGCCGATCCTCTGGCGTTCGACGAAAATCTTCTGAAAATTCGTGGAATCGAGGGACACGCCTTTGCTGGCTCCACCGCGCTGTAGCGCCCGCGAGCGCCACGAAAGCTGGAACGCCTTCATGAACCGCCTACACCCGTGTGCGGTGTGGTGCAGTTTCTGGTCATCGACGATGTCTTTCGCGTCGCGCAGTGACCGGGCAAGGCGGTCGAGCTTGGTGACCACAAGCGTGTCCCCGGCCCGGCATGCAGCCAGCGCTTCTCGTAGTCCTGGCCGCGCCCGGTTCGTGCCGGTCACCCTTGATCGGTGAACGTCCGGCTATCGGGCACCCGGTAGATCTAGGTCCAGCACATACGTCTGCGACGGACGTCCCAACAGCGAATGCTGGAATGGCTCTCTCAGCGGTCGCCAGCCATTCTTTTCGTAGAGGTGCACGGCAGTCCCCGCACGGCTTTTCCATGTCTCGAGTTTCCCACCCGTTTCGATGATCGTTCGCTCGCTCGCTCGGCGCACGGAGTGTGCGGTGCGCAATACGCTCAACAACATGGATGTGCGCCAACTCACCGGTGACGACCTGGAACTCATTGCGAAAGCGGAAGAGGCAATTGATGCCAACGCGGACGTTGAAGGCGGGGTACACACAGTCGGGGCTGCCGTTTGTGATGCCACGGGACATATCCACGTCGGCGTCAACGTTTAGCATTTCACGGGTGGCTCCTGTGCTGAGCTCGTCGCGCTGGGATCAGCACGAACCTCCGGAGCGCGCGAGCTAACGGCGATTGTCGCCGTGGGCGACAGTGGGCGTGGCGTGAAAACCCCGTGCGGCCGCGATCGCCAAGTTCTTGCCGAAGAGAAAGCGACCGCTGATGCGGCGAGCTCGATTGCTGGCTAGTTCGACCATGAGTTGTCACGGGACGGCCGGGTGCCTCACGAACGGATAGCTTCCCATAACGCCGTTGACAGTTCCTGATGAGGCAATCCGACCGAGCTGTGGTTCTGCGGCGTGGACCCGACCTTTTCACCTTGCTGCTGCGTGAGGAAAAATTAGTCTGTACAACCACGATCCGAGACACCAATGGGTCGTGGTGAGAATTGTGCCGCCGAGAGCGACCATTCCTCCCAGCACGATTCCCAGCGCTGATAATCCGAAATAGAAGGACAAGGCCGCACCTGCAAGTAGCACGGTGGACAGCAGGTAGGAAAACCGTCGTGGACTCGGCGTGGGGGGAAGCGCCGGAGCGCGAAACATATGGCGAACGACCAAGTTATAGACCAGATCGAGAATCATGCCACGGGGAAATAGTGCCCCTGTGAGAGGAACGATTGCACCCAATCCAAGAATGATAGGCGACTGCAAAATCAATCCGAGAACGATCAAGACAGTGCCCACTGCCGGTGTGAATCGTAGGGGCCATGCGTAACAAGACTTGGCTTCATCATCGAGGCCTCCGAATCCCTGCTTATCCAGATTGGTCTTCGTCAGTTCTCTCAGTGCCGCCACCTTCGATTCCTTAATGCTGGCCATAGGCAACCCCATTTCGCAGACAGGGGCTATTCGTCTTTTCTTAAAAAATCTCAATGTTCCTAGGATATCGAACCCATGCCTCCGGCCCGGCGATGAGTGTTCACTCCCACTCCCGGCACCTACATGGCAATCGACCGTGCCAGTGGCAAGCGCGTCACCAGACCCGTCACACCAGCGACCGTCACCATCCCGATGGATGCCGGAGCCCCAGCCGAACGGAAACAGGACCCCCGGTTGGCTGTGAAGCACCTCCAGAAGTTCGCCTTCAATTACCTCGCGGCGACCATCGCCGCCGTGTCATCGAACCTGCGGAAGATATTCGACTTCTTCGTGAAGACCGCGAAACGTGACAGCGGCGAGAGTCTCTCCCGAGAACGCCGACGCAAAGAAGCCACCGGAACACCGCTGAATAAACACAGCGCACTTCCCTCCCTGGCGCCGCCGCAGTAGCGGGAACCTCCGCCAATTCCGAACGTCACCCCGCGCACCGAACGCTTCAGCCTGCCTACCAGCAGGCTGATTGGCGTCTAACCCGCGAATTACCGAGCGGCGAACGGCGAAACCGCTCCTGAAATCGCTCGGACTCGTTAAAAGCAGAAGGCCGGCTGAGCATTTCTGCTCAACCGGCCTGTTCGCCTGGATTTCCTGAAAACCATTCCTAGATTTCCTGAAACACCCACTGTGCGCGAGGGGGGACTTGAACCCCCACGTCCTTTCGAACACTGGCACCTGAAGCCAGCGCGTCTGCCAATTCCGCCACTCGCGCGAACTTAGGCAGATTAGCACTTTCCGAGGGCACAACGCCATTCGAGACAGGCAGGCCGCGCGAACACAGGACTGCACGGCGTGGCGAACATCCTGAACACGCGCCCGATATGCGCTCGACATGGTGACCCGGACTGGCTCCCGTAGGATGACAACCCTCACCGGGTATTGCCCGGCGGGTGAGTTAACACTTGGGACAAGTAACATGCTCATAGCCGAAAGGATCGGATCGGGAGACCTGTGGGCATTCTGGATAGTTTTGAAAAGGGTCTCGAACGCGCCGTCAACGGTGCGTTCGCCAAGACCTTCAGGTCGGGGCTGCAGCCGGTTGAAATCACCTCAGCGCTGCGTCGCGAACTCGACACAAAAGCAGCGGTCGTGTCCCGCGATCGCATTCTCGCGCCCAATCGCTTCACGGTGCGAATGAGCCATGCCGACTTCCAGCGCATGTCCGCCCTTGGCCAGACCCTCCTCGACGAACTCACCGAACTCGTGCAGCTGCACGGCCGCGAGCAGCGTTACCAGTTCGCCGGCGGCGTCTCGATCACCCTGTCCGCGGATCGCGGCCTCAGTGAGGGCATGGTCCAGATCGACTCCAGCACGATCAAGGGCAGCGTCGCCTGGATCCCCGTGGTCGAGGTCAACGGCAAGCGCTACCCCCTGACGCAGTCACACACCGTCATCGGGCGCGGGAGCGACGCCGACATCACCATCGACGACTCCGGCACCTCTCGCCGGCATGTCGAGATCCTCTGGGACGGCTCCCGTGCCCAGGTGCGCGACCTCGGCTCGACAAACGGCTCCCAGCTCAACGGTTCACCGGTCACGCAGGCCATCCTCGAGCCCGATTCCGTCGTCACCATCGGCCGCACCCGCATCGTCTTCAGGGTCATCGCGCAGGCATCCTCTTCCGAGCCGGTGACCAAGCGTCGCCGCGACGGCGGCCGCGAACGTCACGACATGGACGGATTCTGGGGACCCACCGCATGAGCGTCAGCGAGCTCACCCTGCTGGTGCTGCGCCTCGGCTTCCTGCTGGTGCTCTGGCTCTTCATCTTCGGCATCGTCTATGCCCTGCGCAGCGACCTGTTCGGCCAGCGCGCACGCAAGATGCAGGCGGATGTCGTTGGCTCGGCCGGCGCGCCCGCCGCGTTCCCGAGCGCCACGCCCGTGCCGAGCGCCACCCAGCCTCCCGCCGCCGCGGCCTCCGCGCCGACGGAGCAGTTCACGGCTCGGCCGAGCCCGGCGTTCACCGCCGTGGACGACAAGGCCACCAGCCAGAACGCGACCCGCCTCGTGATCACCTCCGGCCCGAAGTCCGGCACCGAGTTCCCGCTCACCGGCGACTCGATCACGATCGGGCGGTCGGGCGACTCGAGCCTCGTCATCCGTGACGACTACACGTCCACTCACCACGCGCGTCTGATGCTCTGGCATGACAAGTGGATGATCCAGGATCTCGATTCGACCAACGGCACCTTCCTGGACGGCAACCGTTTGGCCGTGCCGACCCCGGTCCCCCTGAACACCACCGTCAAGATCGGCGCAACCAGCTTCGAGCTTCGGCGGTAGCTGCATGGCGACAGTCAGTCACAGCGCGGCCACGTCCCACGTTGGAAAGATTCGGTCCAACAACCAGGACTCCGGCTATTCCGGGCGCCATCTCTTCCTGGTTGCCGACGGCATGGGCGGGCACGCCGGCGGCGACGTCGCTTCGGCGATCGCCACCAAACGCATCATGGATGCTGACCGGGACTTCCAGTCCCCGCAAGACGCCGAGTTCGCCCTGCAGGCGGCGCTGATCGCCGCGAATTCGCAGCTCGCCGAGACCGTGTTCGAGCACGCCGAACTCACCGGCATGGGCACCACCGTCAGCGCGCTGATCGTGCTGGAAGACGAGGTGGCGATCGCGCACATCGGTGACTCGCGCATCTACCTGCTCCGCGAGGGCGAACTCTCCCAGATCACCATCGACCACACCTTCGTGCAGCGGCTCGTCGACAGCGGCCGCATCACCGAGGCGGAAGCCATGGTGCATCCGCGCCGCTCGGTGCTCATGCGCGTGCTGGGCGACGTCGAATCGGCGCCGGAGATCGACACCTCCATCCTTGCGACCTTCCCCGGTGACCGCTGGCTGATCTGCTCCGACGGGCTCAGCGGCGTGGTCTCTAATTCGGGCATCGCCGCGGCCCTGCTCAGCCCACTTGACGCCCAGGGCGTGGCCGATCGTCTGGTCAAGGAAAGCCTCGACGGCGGAGCCCCTGACAACGTCACCATCGTCGTCGTCGACATCGGCTCACCCGCCGAACGCATCGACATGCCCACCGTGGTCGGGTCGGCATCCGCTCCCCTCGCCTTCGGCGAGGAGCCCACCCGCGGCCGGGCGCTGCGCATGTCGAGCTTGCGCCTGCACCCCGTGCGTGAGACGCACTTCGAGCCTGACTCCCAGGACTATCTCTCGGAGCTGATCGAGGAAGACAATCGCCGGGCCCGCCGCCGCAAGATCACCTGGCTGGTCGGCATCATCCTGCTGACCCTGGCCATCGTCGGTGCCGGCTTCCTCGGCTACCGGTGGACCCAGTCCCGTTACTACGTGGGGGTGGAAGGCAGCACGGTCGCCATCTTCCAGGGCGTGCAGCAGGACCTCGGCCCCCTCTCCCTGTCCTCCGTCTTCGAGGACACCGACCTGGAGCTGTCCGAACTGCGGGTCTACGACCGGCAGCAGGTCGAAAAAACCATCAGCGCAACCTCCCTCGCGGATGCGTTGCTCATCGTCGAACGGCTCCAAGATGCCAGCGTCCAGTAACCGGTCCACGACGACGGATGCGCCCGCGCGCCCGCCCCGCACGGGTCGCGTGCGCCGACTGCACCTGCCCCAGAAGCTGCGCAACCTCGAGTTGGTCCTGCTGCTCATCGCCTGCGGCATCAACGCGGCCACCGTTGTGCTCGTGCAGCTCGGCGCGCTCGGCCGAATCGACACGACACTGGTGCTGCTCGGCGCCGGCCTGTCGGTGCTGGTTCTGGCCATGCACGTGGTGCTGCGCGTCGTGGCCCGCGAGGCCGACCCGTTCATCCTGCCCATCGCCACCCTGCTCAACGGCCTCGGCATCGCCATGATCTACCGCATCGACCTGGCCAACGAAGAGTCCGGCTGGGCCAGCGCCTCCGTACGCCAGACCGTGTGGAGCGCCCTGGCCATCGGTTGCGCGATCGCGGTCATCCTGATCATCCGCAACCACCGGGTGCTGTTCCGCTACACCTACATCGCCGGGTTCGTCGGTGTGGCACTGTTGCTGCTCCCGCTCGTTCCCGGCCTCGGCCGCGAGGTCAGCGGGGCGCGCGTCTGGATCGGCGTCGGATCCTTCGCCACCTTCCAGCCGGGCGAGATCGCGAAGATCGCCCTGGCCGTCTTCTTCGCCGGCTACCTCGTGCGCAACCGCGACAGCCTCTCCATGGTGGGCAAGAAATTTCTTGGCATGCGTTTCCCGCGCCTGCGCGACCTCGGCCCGATCCTTGTCGTCTGGGCGCTGTCCATGTCCGTGATCATCTTCCAGCGCGACCTCGGAACCGCCCTGCTCTACTTCGGTCTATTCCTGGTCATGCTCTACCTGGCCACCGGCCGCCTCAGCTGGGTGCTGCTGGGCATGTCCCTCTTCCTCGGCGGTGCCCTCATCGCCAGCCAGACCCTGGACTACGTCAACGGCCGGTTCCAGAACTGGCTCGACGCCCTCAACCCGGATGTCTACGGGGCCGACGGCGGCAGCTACCAGCTGGTGCAGGGGCTCTTCGGTCTCGCCAAAGGCGGGCTCATCGGCACGGGCCTGGGCCAGGGGCGTCCAGAGATCACCCCCGTCCCCCAGAGCGACTACATCATCGCCAGCCTCGGCGAGGAACTCGGCCTGGCCGGCATCTTTGCGATCCTCGCGCTCTACCTGCTCCTCGTCGCGCGCGGCTTCCGCATCGGCTTCGCCGGCAATGACGACTTCGGCAAGCTGCTCGGCGTGGGTCTCTCCTTCGTCATCGCCCTGCAGTGCTTCATCGTGATCGGCGGCGTCACCCGTGTGATTCCCCTCACCGGTCTGACCACACCCTTCCTCGCCGCCGGCGGGTCCTCCCTCGTCGCGAACTGGATCATCGTGGCCCTGCTCCTGCGCCTGTCCGACACGGTGCGCAACCAACCCAGGCTGGTGGTCTGATGAATCGTGAACTCAAACGAGTGAGCATCGTGGTCCTGCTCATGTTCGTTGCCCTGCTCGTCTCCACGACAATCGTGCAGGTCTTCCAGGCAGACAGCCTGTCCGCGGATGCCCGCAACACCCGCACGCTCTACGACAGCTACTCCGTCGAACGCGGTCCGATCCTCGTCGCGGGCGAGCCGATCGCCCAGTCGATGCCCGCCGACGATGAATACAAGTTTCAGCGCACCTACAGCAACGGGCCGCTCTACGCCCCGATCACCGGGTTCATTCCGCTCAACGGTGCGCCCACCGGGCTGGAGCATGCCCTTAACGGCGAACTCAGCGGAACGTCCGACGCCCAGTTCTTCGACAAGATGAACGCCCTGATCACCGGCCAGAACCCCAAGGGGGCTTCTGTGGAGGTCACGATCGACCCGGTCGCGCAGCAGGCCGCCTGGGATGCCCTCGGCGACCTCACCGGCTCCGTCGTCGTCTCCGAGCCGGCGACCGGTCGCATCCTCGCCCTGGTCTCCAAGCCCAGCTACGACCCGAACCTGCTCACCGTGCACGACAACCAGCAGGTCACCGACAACTATCAGTCGCTGCTGAACGACGACGGTAACCCGCTGCTCAGCCGCGCCACCAAGACCCTCAACCCACCCGGCTCGGTGTTCAAGCTGGTCGTGATGACGGCCGCCCTGGAATCGGGCAAGTTCACCCCGGAGAGCACCTTCCCGAACCCGCCCACGTACCAGCTGCCCGGCTCGTCGGCTGTCGTCATCAACTCCGGCGGCGGCACCTGCGGCGGAGGGGACACCGTCACCCTCGCCACCGCCCTGCGTCTCTCCTGCAACATTCCGCTGGCCGAACTAGGTCTGCAGCTGGGCAACAAGGCCATTCGCGACACGGCCGAGAAGTTCGGCTTCAACAGCGACTATTCGATCCCCCTCGACGTGTCTCAGAGCGTGTACCCCACGGTTCTCGACGACGCCCAGACCGCACTCTCGGCCTTCGGCCAGACGGATGTCCGTGCGACGGCCCTGCAGATGGCGATGGTTTCAGCCGCGATCGCCAACGGCGGCCAGCTGATGACGCCCAACCTCGTCGACAAGGTGACCGCACCGGACCTGAGTCCGATTCAGGTCTTCGAGCCGGAAGCAATGAAACGGGTGATGAGCGCCGAAACGGCGGCAACACTGAACCAAATGATGGTCAACGGAGTCCAGGATGGCGCCGCCAGCAATGCAAGAATAGACGGGGTCAAGGTGGCAGGTAAAACGGGCACGGCGGAGAACGCCGAGGACGAGCCTTACACCCTGTGGTTCACCGGATTCGCTCCTGCGGAGGATCCGAAATATGCGATCACCGTTCTCGTTGAAAATGGCGGGGGACTTGGCCAGACAGGGTTCGGCAATCTGCTTGCCGCACCTATTGCAAAGGAAGTACTAGAGGCGGTGCTGAACAAATGAGACCCACATCAGGGCTCACCTTCGGGGGACGATACGAGCTGCAGTCCCGGATCGCCATTGGCGGGATGGGTGAGGTTTGGAAGTCGATCGACCTCGTAATCGGTCGCACGGTCGCCATCAAGATTCTCAAGGACGAGTACCTCGGTGACCCTGGGTTCCTCGAGCGGTTCCGCGCCGAGGCCCGTCACGCCGCGCTCGTCAACCACGAAGGCATCGCCAACGTGTTCGACTACGGCGAAGAAGACGGCAGCGCCTTCCTCGTGATGGAACTCGTACCCGGTGAAGCACTGTCCACCATCCTCGAGCGCGAGCATGTCCTCCCCGCGGACAAGGTGCTGGACATTGTCTCCCAGACGGCCGCCGCGCTTCACGCCGCGCACGCCGCCGGACTCGTGCACCGCGACATCAAGCCGGGCAACCTGTTGATCACGCCCGAGGGCCGCGTCAAGATCACCGACTTCGGCATTGCCCGCATCGCCGACCAGGTGCCGCTCACCGCGACCGGCCAGGTCATGGGCACCGTGCAGTACCTCTCACCCGAGCAGGCCAGCGGCCGCTCCGCCTCGCCGACCACCGACATCTACTCGCTCGGCATCGTCGCTTACGAAAGCCTCGCCGGCCGCCGGCCGTTCACGGGCGAGTCCCAGGTCGCGATCGCCATGGCGCAGATCAATGAGACCGCCCCCGACCTGCCCGACACGGTGTCGGAGCCGGTGCGCAACCTGGTGATCTCCTGCCTGGCCAAGAACCCCGCGGACCGTCCGGCCTCGGCCGCGCACCTGTCCCGTGCCGCCGCGGCCCTCCGTCGCGGCGACATCGCGGCCGCTGCGGCATCCGTGCCTGCCATCATGAACGGCGTCACGCCCACCTCCGCGACCATGTTGATGCCCGGAGCCGGCGGAATGCAGGCCACGACCGTGCTGCCCACCGGAGCGCCCGCGACGCGTGCCTCCGCGACGGCGGAACCCGAGGAGAAGAAGCGCAGCCCGTGGACCTGGCCGCTGATCGGCCTGATCGGCCTGCTCGCGCTCGTACTCACCGGCACCCTGATCGCCCTGTTCACACAGGACAACACGACGCCGGTGGAGACGCCGACCACGTCGGCACCGGCATCGGTGACTCCGTCCCCGAGCAAAACGCCCACCCCCTCGGCGACCCCCGCGCCATCGCCGACCCCAACGAGCAACACCGTCGAGGTCAGTCTGGCCGACTACCAGGGACTGACCAGCACGGAGGCGCGCGACAAGCTGTCCGGGCTGGGATTCGTAGCGGATGTCCAAGCCGGCAACGCGGCCACCACCCCGGAGCAGATCGCCGACACCGTCTACGACGTGAACCCCACCGGCCCGGTGACGAAGGGTTCCACGATCACGGTCACGGTCTACGCCCCCGCCGTCACCCCCGACGACCCGACCGCGGCGCCCACCGTCGCCCCCGCCTCGGTCGCCGCCGGAGCAGAGGCCACGGTCACCTGGGCTGCACAGTCCTGCCCAAGCGGCCAGACGCTCTCCGGCTATGAAGTCGTGGCCGACGGCGACGCCGTCTCCCCCGGCCCGATCAGCCCGGACGCCACCTCTACGAAGATCACCGCGGGTCCCGACGCCGGCACCTTCACGGTCAAGTTCCGCTACATCTGCGGCCAGGTCGCGTCGGCCTACTCAGAGTCCAGCACACCTGTCACCGTCACCCCGGCGGCGTAGCGGAGGCTCAGGAAGGTACGGCTAAAATACGGTGAAATGTGTGCGCGAGCTGGGAGTAATGCTTTGACTGATGAAGGCCGTCTGCTCGCTGGTCGTTACCGGGTGGGTGCGCTCCTCGGGCGAGGTGGAATGTCCGATGTGCACATCGGCACCGATTCCCGGCTCGGCCGCACGGTCGCGATCAAGCTGCTCAAGTCATCGCTTGCCGCCGACCCGGCATTCCGCACCCGCTTCCGCCAGGAGGCGCAGGCGGCCGCCCGTATGGCTCACCCCACCATCGTGCGCGTCTTCGACGCGGGCGAGGAGTCAGTCTCCGAGATCGGCGGCCACGAATCGCAGATCCCGTTCATCGTGATGGAATACGTCGACGGTCGACTGCTCAAGGACATCATCCGCGAGGGCCCGGTTCAGCCCGACGAGGCCGTTCGCATCATCGTCGGCGTTCTGACAGCCCTCGAATACTCTCATCGCGCGGGCGTCGTGCACCGCGATATCAAGCCCGGCAACATCATGATCACCAAGACCGGTCAGGTCAAGGTGATGGACTTCGGCATTGCCCGGGCCATCTCCGACTCCTCGACGACCGTGGCGCAGACCACGGCGATCCTGGGCACCGCCTCCTATTTCTCCCCCGAGCAGGCCAAGGGTGAATCGGTGGATGCCCGCACCGACCTCTACTCCACGGGCGTGGTCCTGTTCGAGATGCTCGCCGGTCGCCCACCATTCCGCGGTGACTCCGCCGTGGCCGTCGCCTACCAGCACGTCAGCGAAGCCCCGGTCGAACCGAGCTCGATCAACTCCCGGGTGTCCCCCGCACTCGACGCCGTCGTGCTGCATTCCCTGGCGAAGGACCGTTTCGCGCGCTACCAGAGTGCCGTGGAGTTCCGCACCGACGTCGAGCTGGCCGGGTCAGGGCAGATTCCGGAGTACCACACGTCCGATGACTCCAGCGGCGGGCTGTTCGCTGCTGCCCCGCTGGCGGCTTCCGGCTCCGAGCTCGCGCTCAAACAGCTCACCGAAGACGAAACCATGGTGCGCACGCAGCGCCGCCCACCCGTGATCTGGATCTGGGCCGGTATCCTCAGCGTCGTCGTCATCGTGCTCTCCGTCATGATCTGGGCCTTCAGCCTCACGCCAAGCGTTGATCTGCCCGACAACTCGCGCCGGGTGCCGTCGCTCACCGGATTCAGCTATGAGAACGCCCAGAATTCACTTCTGGACCAGGACCTGGCCGCGATCCGGGCCGAGGAGGCCAGCGCCACGGTGCCCAAGGACCAGGTGATCCGCACAGACCCTCCGGCAGGCACGATCGCCCAGCCGACCGACCTGATCGAGGTTTATGTCTCCACCGGCGCCCAGCCGGTCGACGTTCCGGATGTCACCAACCTGCCCCTCGCCGACGCCCAGACCGCGGTGACGGACCTCGGCCTCACCGCGGGGTCGGTCACTCGGGAGAACTCTCCGACCATCGCCGCCGGTCTGGTGCTCCGAACCGACCCAGTCGCCGCGACGACGGAAAAAACCGGTGTCACGGTCGATTTCATCGTCTCCAGCGGCCTCGTAGCCCTCCCCGACCTCGAGGGTCAGCTTCTGAGCGCGGCGATCGATATGCTCGCCGCAGCCGACGTGCAGTTGTTCCCCATCCCCACACCCGATGAGACCTGTCCCCAGCAGGATGGCTCGCCGGTGACCCAGCAGTCCCTGGCTCCGGGCGACGTGCCCCAGAAGTCCGAGGTTACGTTGGTCTACTGCACCGGCCCAGCTGCCGACTGAGTCCCGGCCCGGCGGCTGACCGCCTCAGCTGAGCTTCAGCAGGGGAGTGAGCCCCTGGGCCGTCTTCCGGGCGCCGGGCAGTCCGGCCAGAGCCAGCCAGTTGGCCACCATCAGGTAGCCGCCCTCGGTCAGCACCGACTCGGGGTGGAACTGCACACCCAGAATAGGGGCGCTCACGTGCCGGAGCCCCATGATCACGCCGCCCTGCGTGCGTGAGGTGACGATCAGGTCGCTCGGCACGGTGCCGTCGACGACGGCGAGCGAGTGATACCGCGTCGCCGTGAACGGCTGCGGCACGCCGGCGTAGAAGTCGCTGCCGTCGTGCGTGATCAGACTGGTCTTGCCGTGCATGAGTTCTTCGGCGTTGGTGACCGTGGCCCCGAAGGCCTCGGCAATCGCCTGGTGCCCCAGGCAGACGCCGAACAGGGGCTGGCCGGAACCGAGGGCGGCGCGCACGATCGGCACGGAGACGCCGGCGTCGGACGGCTTGCCGGGACCGGGTGAGATGAGCACGCCGTCAAATTCCGCGATGCGGGCCGCGGCCTCCTCCGGCTCGAAGGCATCGTTGCGCAGCACGACCGTTTCGGCTCCGAGCTCCATCAGGTAGCCGTTGAGCGTGTAGACGAAACTGTCGTAGTTATCGATGACGAGGATGCGGGTCATGGGCTTCCTACCGTGACTTCCTGATTGTTGACAATGGAATCCACCCATGGGAACGCCCAGGTGGCAAGCACGAACAACATGGCTGTGAGCAGCACGAACACCAGCACGATCCGGAGCCAGACCGGTCCGGGCAGAACCCGCCAGAGAGCAGCGTACATCCGAGCCTCCTAGCCCTGGGCCTGGGCATTGATAACGGTCGCGACTTCGGCCGGCGGGCCGGCAGATGTCGGTTGCCACGCCTCGAAAACACCGTACGCGATGATGCGCTCGGCCGTGGAGAGCAGGGGATTGCAGCTCGTGAGCGTGATGAACCGGTCGACGGGCGCCACATCCGGATTGTGCGGCACCGGCGCGATCACATCGACCGCGGTCGGGGCGACGTACTCGAGGTCGCGGAACCGGTAGGTGTAGTAGCCGTCAGCGGTCTGAACGTAGATCGCGTCGCCCAGCTGGAGTTCGTTGATCAGGTGCATGCCACCGCCGTTGGCGCTGCGGTGCGCCGCCAGGGCGAAGTTGCCGAGCTCACCGGGCATCTGGGTGTCGGGGTAGTGGCCGATCCCCGACCGGGAGCTGTTGAGCACATTGTTGTCAATCCCCTCGGCGATGGACCGGTGATAGTCCGCCCCGAATCGCGGCACGTAGAGCACGGCGAAGGATTGTGCGCTGGGGGGAGCCTCACGGACGACCGGGTCACCGAAGTCGGCCGGGGCCGACTCCCCCGGGTCGGTTGTCTGCGGGGTATCCGCGGCCTGATCGCGACTGGACCGCTCGTCGTCAATCCAGGTCTGGCTGATCTCGGCCGCCGCCTTCGACTGCTGGCCGGCCATAATCATGTCATTCCACCAGAGTTGCCAGCCCAGGAATGCGAGCACGAGAACGCCGGCCGTGATGAGCACCTCGCCGATGATCCCCACGGCACTGAGTCGCGGGCGACTCTTGTGGCGGGGGGCGTGGCGGGTCGCCTCTGCGGGAGGCTGATCTGCTCGCTCGGACATGGACTCAATTCTAATCGGGGAGGTGGGTCCTCTCTGCCGGGCACCTGCCGGTCGATCCAGCCAAAGACGCTAGAATCGCAGGCATGTCACGCTCGAATCCCCGCAGCAAGCCCGCCCGCACCGAGGTCGCCCGCTCCGGCGAGGCCGGTCCGAACGCCGTGTGGTTCAAGCCGGTGATGTTCGGTTTCATGCTCATCGGGCTGGCCTGGATCATCGTCTTCTACGTGAGCCAGGGAACACTGCCCGTCGCTGGTTTCGGGTCGTGGAACATTCTGGTCGGTTTCGGGATCGCCTTCGTTGGCTTCCTGATGACCACCCGCTGGCGCTGATCCCGCCCTTATCCGGCCCGGTGGTAACGCCTGTCGAGACCCCGTCCCGCACCCCCGCGACGGGATAATGACAACGGTGTAATTATCCCCATGTGGACAAACCTGTGGATAACTTTTCCGGGAGGCAACCGCGGCCGAACAGCTCGCTGAACCCCGGCGCTGTGTCTCACATTGTGCACCTGCTAGGGTGCTGTGTGAAACCAAGCGGGGGCACCGGCCGAGACGCGGTCGAGACGTGTTTCCGCTGTGTGAGAAGAGGCGTAACTCATGAAAGCATCAGCAGAACTCGGCTCCAACCTGCAGTCCGTTCTCGTCGACCTGATCGAGCTGCACGTGCAGGGCAAGCAGGCGCACTGGAGCGTCGTGGGCAAGAACTTCCGAGACCTGCACCTCCAGCTCGACGAGATCATCGACGATGCCCGACTATTCTCCGACCAGCTGGCCGAGCGGATGCGCGCGCTCGATGCCCTGCCGGACGGCCGAAGCGAGACGGTCACGGCGACCACCCACCTGCCCAAGTTCCCCGCCGGAGAGGTGGACACCTCGGAGACCGTCGGCCTGGTCACCGACCGCCTCGACGCGACGGTCGACAACATCCGTGCCGTTCACGACGCGGTCGACGAGGAAGACCCGACGAGCGCCGACATCCTGCACGGCTTTATCGAGAAGCTGGAACAGTACGCCTGGATGGTCAGCGCCGAGAACCGCACCCCGCGCAAGGCGCCGGCCAAGGCCCCGACCAGGCCAGCCGGCAGGGCCTGAGTCGGAAGCTAAGCCTCCTGTTTCACGCACCTGGACACGGAGCCTGGTGTGGTCGGTACCAAACCAGGAGGTCGGTTTGACGAGGATAGAAAGTCCGGGACCGACCTGGCTGACCGTGCCCGGGAAACGCACGGCGGAGTCCAGCCTGCGCGACGCCGCAACGGCTGCCTTCGCAGTGAACGGAGACGCGGGGCGGGCCCTGGAGCTCTCCCGCGCGCTCGGCGGCTCCGTTCCCCGACCAGGGTCAGGGCGGACGCTGCGCCTGCTTGAAACCCTGGCTTCCCTGGCCGCCGCGGACCTCACGGCCGCGCGGGTAGCCGAGGCGCACCTGGACGCCCTCGCCATCCTCGACCAGGCCGCCCTGGATCCGGCCGGGCTCGTCGCGGGGGGCAGCCCGGAACCGAGCTGGGGCGTCTTCGCCGCCGAGGCCGCGGGGTCTCGTCTCGAGGCGAGACCGGTCGGCGGCGAACGGTGGCGTCTCGACGGCACGAAACCCTGGTGCTCGCTCGCCGGCTCGCTCAGCCACGCCCTGGTCACAGCGAACACCACGGCCACCACCCGGCGGCTGTTCGTGGTCGACCTGGCCGACCCCGGCATCACCGTCCGCACGGACGCCTGGGTGAGCCGAGGGCTCCCCGCCGTGCCGAGCGGTCCGGTCGAGTTCCGAGGCACTATGGCCCGGCCGGTCGGCGACGACGGCTGGTACCTCCGCAGACCGGGCTTCGCCTGGGGTGGGATCGGCGTCGCGGCCTGCTGGTGGGGTGGCGCCGTGGGTCTGGCCAGGCGGGTCTGGGAGTCCGTACTCGAGCGAGAGCCCGATCAGATCGCGCTCGCGCACCTGGGCGCCCTCGACCTCGCGCTGACCGCCGCCGGGACCTCCCTGGCTGCCGCCGCGGCGGCGATCGACGCCGGGGACGCCGTCGGCGACCAGGGCGCACTCCTGGCAGAGCGGGTGCGCGGCCAGGTCGCGCGCACGGTCGACGAGGTGATCACCCGCACGGGCCACGCGCTCGGCCCCGCGCCGCTCGCCTTCGACGCTCGGCACGCTGGGCGCATCGCCGATCTGCAGCTCTACGTTCGCCAGCACCACGCCGAACGGGACGACGCGGCGCTCGGTCGCCGACTACGGGACGCCGGGGTATCCCCGTGGTGAGCTTCAGTCACACGGATGCCGGCACGGCCGAAACCGTGTGGACGGCGGTGCATGGTGATGCGGCCGGCGTGCAGGCACTGCGCATCGACGAATTGCGCCGACTCGTCGTGGTCGCGTCGCATCCCGACGACGAAACGCTCGGTGCCGGCGGGCTGATCGCCCGGGCCGGGGGGGCCGGAGTTCCGGTGACGGTTGTGGTGCTCACCAATGGTGAGGCCTCCCATCCCCTGTCCCGTACGCACGACCCCGGGCGGCTTGCGGAATTGCGCCGGGTTGAGGTGACGGCTGCCGTCACCGCCCTGGCGCCCTCGGCCCTGGTGCGCCTGGTCGAGCTCCCCGACGGATCCCTCGCCGAGCGCCCGGAGGAGGCGTCCCGGGCGATTTCCGCCGAGCTCGGGGCCGGCGGGCCGGGAACCTGGTTGGTCGCCCCTTGGAGCCTGGACGGCCATCCTGACCATGCGGCGGCGGCCGAGGCCGCCCGCCACGCGGCCCGCGGCCGAGGTGTCAGCCTCTTCGAATACCCGATTTGGGCCTGGCACTGGTCCACCCCGGGGGACCCGATCTGGTCGGACGGCGTGCTGCGAACCCTTGATCTGGCGCCCGAAGACCGTCGGCGTAAATCTAGGGCAATGGCCCTGCACATCAGTCAGGTGCAGCCGCTGTCCGAGCTGCCCGGCGACGAAGCGATCATCCAGGCGGCCTTCGGTGCGCACTTCGAACGCGAGTATGAGATCTTCATCGAGATCGAAACTGAGAAAGAGTCGGGGAATAGAGCGAGTCTGACCGGGGATTTCTTTGAGGAGTTCTACGCCGGGAACCGTGACCCGTGGAGTTTCGAAACTCGCTGGTACGAGGAGCGCAAGCGGTCACTGACCCTGTCGGCGCTGCCTCGGAAACGCTTCCGAGCGGCGCTGGAACTGGGCTGCTCGATCGGCATGCTGACGGCTGGTCTTGCCGACCATTGCGACACTGTCGCCGCGGTCGACATCGCCGAGCAGCCGCTCCAGGTCGCCCGCGCCCGGCTGGTGTCACGCCCCAGCGTCACTTTCGCACGGCGCACCCTGCCCACCGAGTGGCCGGAGGGCTCCTTCGATCTCATCGTGTTCTCCGAGGTCGGGTACTACTTCTCGGCGGAGGAATTGCGAGCGGTTCTCGGGCGATGCCGCGACAGCCTTGCTGCCGGTGGTGTGCTCGTGGCCTGCCACTGGCGGCATCCGGTGCCGGAATATCCACTGACCGGCGACCAGGTGCACGCAGAGCTCGGCAGGCTGGCCGGGTTCGAGCGCACGGTTGAGCATCGGGAACGCGACTTCCTGCTCGAGGTGTTCGAAGCCGCGCCGGCTCGCTCGGTCGCACAACGCGAAGGCCTGGTTCCGTGAGCGGCCGCGGCGCGATCGACAGAATCATCGTCGTGGTACCGGCCCGCAATGAGGAGGAGCTCCTGCCGAGATGCCTGTCGGCGTTGGCCGTGGCCGTCGGGGAGGTCGGCGGGGTGGCCGGTCAGGCGCCGCCGGTCATCGACGTCGTGGTAGTGCTCGACCGGTGCAGCGATGGTACAGCCGACGTCGCCTCGGAGTGGCCGATATTCGCGAGCATCCAGACGAACGGTGGCGCCGTCGGCGTTGCCCGCCGCGCCGGGGTGCGGCACCTTGTGCCGACCTCTGACCAGTTCACCTCGGCGACGTGGATCGCGACGACGGATGCCGACTCCGCTGTGCCGCCGAACTGGCTGACCGTTCAGCTTGCATTCGCCCGCAACTCCATCGATCTCGTCCTGGGAACCGTGGTTCCCGACGACGGGTTGTCCGACGGAGGCAGGGAACGGTGGGACGCCCAGCACCGCCTGGTCGAGGGCCACACCTATGTGCACGGTGCGAACCTCGGAGTGCGCGCCGACCGGTATTTGCACGCCGGAGAATTCGCGCGCGTCGACGGGCATGAGGACGTGCGGCTGGTCTCCGCCCTGCGCAGTCTCAGGGTGAGCGAGATTCGCACCGAACTGATCCCCGTTGTTACCTCCGGTCGCCTCGCCGGGCGCACTCCAGAAGGATTCGCCGGCTATCTGCGTGATCAGGCGGCCGAAGCCACTCCCTAGGGGAGTGAGTCCTCATCGTTTGGTTGTGTCGCTCCCGGAAGGTCGCGGGCTGACCGCACTGCGGGCACGCGTTCATCCCCGGCGGAGCGCCGTGCCCGGCGTCGAACCAATTCGACGGAGATTCTGGGTCAAACACCTGTTCGTCAGCCCAAACGGGCTGTTTAGAGAAGAATCTCCGTCGAATTCGTTCGGGCAGAGTAGCTGCAGGCCTCGGGCTCGACAGACACGGCGGTCGGGCCGCACGTACCGCCCGCGCCGCGGTCCCCTGCGCGCCTGCGTCGGCATCGGGAACAACCTTCTCCGCCACCCTCCGCGAACCCACATTGCCCCGGGCAATCGGGGCTCACGCGGCGAGCTAGGTCAGGAACATCGCACCGCTGACGACCACCAGAAACGCCCCGAAAACCGTTATCAGCACGGTCTGCAGCCGCTGCTGCTTGATGCGGCGGGTCTGCACGAAGATCAGCCCGACCACCGCACCAGCGATCAGACCGCCCACGTGCGCCTGCCAGGCCACATTCAGCCCCGGTAGGAATCCGATCACCAGGTTGATGCCGACCAGGATCAAAAGCTGGGTCGCGTTTCCGCCCAGGCGCCGCTGGATGATCAGGAACGCGCCCATCAGGCCGAAGATGGCGCCGGAGGCGCCGACAACGGGAATCCGGGGGTCGGACAGGAACAGGACGCCCAGAGATCCGGCGAGGCCGCTCAGCACGTACAGGGCGAGGAAACGGCCACGACCGAGCATTCCCTCAAGGATCTGACCGAAGATCCAGAGCGTGTACATGTTCAGCAGTACGTGGAAGATGGAGCCGTGCACCAGCACGCTCGTCAGCATGCGCCAGGGCTCAAAGCTCCCGGGAGAGGAGTAAACGCCCGCGTACCAGAGGAGGCTGGTGAAACCAGCACCCAGGATGAACTGCAGCAGGTATATCGCCAGTGTGACGCCGATGATCACTGTGGTCACCGGGTGCGAGGTGCTCTTCAGCCGGGTCAGGATGGCCGGCTTGGTGCGCGGGGCATGCCTGCGCTGTTCGTTCATGCACTCGGGGCAGATCACGCCGACGGCGCCCTGAGTCTGGCAGTCAGGGCAGATTGTGCGGCCGCAGCGCTGGCAGAGGATGTAACTCTGCCTGCTCGGATGCCGGTAGCAGAAGTTAGCGGCGGTTCCGGGCAGGCCTGTCATCGTAGGCGGAGCCTAGACCTGCTCGACGGTGACGCTCTCGATGACGACTTCGGTCTGCGGACGGTCGCGGCCGTCGGTGGGCACGGTCGCGAGCTTGGCGACGATCGCACGGGAGTCCTTGTCTTCGACGGCACCGAAGATGGTGTGCTTGCCCTGCAGCCAGGTCGTCGGCACGACGGTGATGAAGAACTGCGAACCGTTGGTTCCGCGTCCGCCCTGGATACCGGCGTTCGCCATTGCGAGCACGTACGGCTGTGTGAAGTCGAGGTCCGAGTTGATTTCATCGTCGAACTGGTAGCCCGGTCCGCCGGTGCCCCGGCCGAGCGGGTCGCCGGCCTGGATCATGAAGTCCTTGATGATGCGGTGAAAGACCGTACCGTCGTAGAGAGGTGCGTTGGAGGTTTGACCGGTGGCGGGGTGCTTCCACTCGATCTCGCCGGTTGCGAGACCGACGAAGTTCTTGACGGTCTTCGGCGCGTGATTGCCGAAGAGGTTGACCTTGATCGGTCCGAGGGTGGTATTGAGCGTTGCGACGGCAGTGTGCTTAGACATGAACTCAATTCTTGCACAGCCGGATTGGTGGATTCCGATCGACACCGGCTCTACCCAGAGCCCTCCCAGACGATTGCGTGGCAAGATGGACAGTGTTCGCCACATGACATCGATGGAGGGTCCAGATGAGCCTGTCACGCAAGCGCCGCAAGGAACTTACTCGGCTGCGTAAGAGCGCAGACGAATTATGGAACAACCAGCAGGAAGTGCTGGAGCGTGCCAACGCCATTGCACGGGAGGCCAGCCGCCAGGCCGGCATCCTCACCCGTGAAGAAGTAGCTCCCCGCGTGCGTGAAAGCTATGAGCACCTTTTGCGCCCTGGAGTGCAGGCCACTCAGGATCTCGCCGAAGGTGTTCGCCACCAGGTCATCGACCGGGTGTTGCCCGGAATCGGCAGCGGAATCGGCACGGCCATCGGCTCGGTGATGAGCGTCGGGGACGTCGCCCGCGACGCCCGCGTTCGTGCGGCACTGAACCGCGTGCGGTTCCAGAAGCCTGTCGTGCTAGAGAACAAGGGTCCTGGCGCCGGCACCTACATCGCACTCGGTGTTGCCCTGGCCGCCGCCGCAGGCGTCGCCTACGCCGTCTGGCAGACCTTCCGCGCCGACGACGAGCTGTGGGTCGCTGAAGATGATCCCGCCGCCGCCACGTCAGTCGAAGACTAGACCGCAGCACCGCAACGCCAGGGGAGGGCCCGCATCCAGGGGATGCGGGTCCTCCCCTTTTCTTTCGGGTTGCCGGCTCAGCCGAGAAGAATCGTCGAGGCACCCTCGAGTTCTTCGAGCTGCGTCAGAAGCGACATGACGACAATCACGTCGATGACCACATTGAACAGCGCAGCGACGATCGAGAGGATCAGCCCGATCTGCGCCAGATCCCGGCGATTCGAGCGCCGCAGCGCGATAATGCCGAGCACAATCCCTACGCTCGCGAGCAACAGGCCGAGAATCGGGAGCCAGCCGCCGGCGAAGGCCACAATGCCCATCCAGAGGGCCGTGATCGCGAGCCTGTCGGCCGTGGGCCGGGAGGGCGGCATTGCGGCTGCTGGTGCTGGGCGGTTGCTGGCTGACATGCGCCTCACCGTACCAAATCGCAGGGTGAAGCTGTGCGAAAGTGACTGAGGTTCGATAAATGGAGAACGCCCGGCCCCAAAAAAAGGGGCCGGGCGTTCTTATTTTGTGGAGCCACGGGGAATCGAACCCCGGACCTCCTGCTTGCAAAGCAGGCGCTCTACCAATTGAGCTATGGCCCCGCATGATCACGGGGATTGCATGCCGCGGTGTCGAAACTTTTCTTGCGTGGGGATACCGGGATTTGAACCTGGGACCTCTTCGTTATCAGCGAAGCGCTCTAACCAACTGAGCTATATCCCCCTAGTGGGCGAGTTTGAGACTACCCGATTCGACGGGATTGTCCCAATCGAGCCGCAAAGCGACCCGACCGGCAACATCCGACGACTAGTTGTTGGTGAATCCGACGAGCAAGCCGCCGGTGATCTTCACGCTCAGGTTGTACAGAACCGCGTATACGGCTCCCAGCGCTGTGATGACGACCGTGTTCAAGATGGCCACGACGAAGGCGAAGCCCATCACGTTCCCGATGGACAGGATGCTGGCCAGATCGGACGAGGCGCCGGCGATATCGGTGTACAGGTCATCGACCTTGCCGAAGATGCCCGTTCCGTTCAGGATCGTGAAGATCAGGAACGTGGCCACGATCGTGACGATGCCCAGGCACAGAGCGATCAGGAAAGACAGTTTGACAGCCGACCAGAAATCCACGTAGACGAGCTTGAGCCGCACCTGCTTGGTCGCGGCCGGCTTGCGGCTGGATTTCTTGGCGAGCTTTTCGGCGACACTACTCATTTACAGGTTCTTCCTCTCCCAAGGCGATTTCCGGTTCGGCCGCAAGAATCTCGGCCACCAGATTGCGCTCGGTGTTTTTCGCAATGGCGATGATTCTGTCTTCATCCGCAAACTTAGCGAAAACAACGCCCATCGTGTCCCGTCCCTTGGCCGGGACCTCGGAGACGTCCGAGCGTACCACCTTGCCGCTGGCAAGTACCACGAGCACCTCGTCTTCTTCGTCGACGATCAACGAACCCACCAGGTCGCCACGGTCGTCGTTGAGCTTGGCCACCTTGATGCCCAGGCCGCCTCGGTTCTGGAGGCGGTACTGGTCGGCTGCGGTGCGCTTGGCGTAGCCGCCCTCGGTCACGACGAACACATAGCCGTCGCCCGAGACCACGGATGCGTCCAGCAGGCTGTCCTCGCCGCGGAAGT
Organism: Cryobacterium sp. M23; assembly: GCF_002929655.1. Taxonomy (NCBI): domain Bacteria; kingdom Bacillati; phylum Actinomycetota; class Actinomycetes; order Micrococcales; family Microbacteriaceae; genus Cryobacterium; species Cryobacterium sp. M23. Next base: position 43,249 of record NZ_PJJV01000074.1, on the reverse strand, counting down.
GCATTCCGATGACGCCGGAGGTGCTGCGTCCCATCGGGCGCAACGCCTCATCCGATGCCGTGAACCGGATCGACATTCCTTTTCTGGAGACGAGCAGCAGGTCGGAGTCGTTTTCGACCAGCAGGGCCGAGACAAGTTCGTCGCCCTCGCGCAGCTTGATCGCGATGATGCCGCCCGTGCGGTTCGTGTCGTATTCGCGCAGCTCGGTCTTCTTAATCAGGCCGTCGCGGGTCGCAAGCGTCAGGTACTGGGCCACGCCGTAGTCGCGAATGTCCAGGATCTGCGCGATCTCCTCACCCGGCTGCAGCGCGAGCAGGTTGGCGACGTGCTGGCCCTTCGCGTCCCGGCCGGATTCCTGCGCTTCGTAGGCCTTGGCCCGGTAGACGCGCCCGGTGTTCGTGAAGAACAGCAGCCAGTGGTGCGTGGTCGTGACGAAGAAGTGCTCGACCACGTCGTCCGCCCGCAGCTGGGCTCCCTTGACACCCTTGCCGCCGCGGTGCTGATTGCGGTAATTGTCACTGCGCGTGCGCTTGATGTAGCCGCCGCGGGTAACCGTGACCACCATCTCCTCTTCGGGGATGAGGTCCTCGATCGACATGTCACCGTCGAAGCCGAACATGATCTCGGTGCGCCGGTCGTCGCCGAACTTGTCGGTGATCTCGGTGAGCTCATCGCTGATGATGGTGCGCTGACGCTCCGGGCTGGCCAAGATCGACTGGAACTCCACGATCTGCAGTTCCAACTCGGCAGCCTGATCGATGATCTTCTGACGTTCCAGAGCAGCCAGACGTCGCAGCTGCATGGTCAGGATCGCATCGGCCTGGAGCTTGTCCACGTCCAGCAGTTCCATCAGGCCGGTACGAGCGTCGTCGACGGTGGGGGAGCGACGGATGAGGGCGATCACCTCGTCGAGGGCGTCGAGGGCCTTGAGATAGCCGCGCAGGATGTGCGCATCCGCTTCGGCTTTCTTCAGGCGGAACTGGGTGCGCCGCACGATGACCTCGACCTGGTGGGCGACCCACGCGGAAATGAAGCCGTCGAGGGACAGGGTGCGCGGCACCCCGTCGACGATGGCCAACATGTTCGCGCCGAAGTTCTCCTGCAGCTGGGTGTGCTTGTAGAGGTTGTTCAGCACGACCTTCGCCACCGCGTCGCGCTTGAGAACGATCACAAGGCGCTGACCCGTGCGGCCACTGGTCTCGTCACGGATGTCGGCGATGCCGCCGATCTTGCCGTCCTTGACCAGATCGGCGATCTTGATCGCGAGGTTGTCCGGGTTGACCTGGTACGGCAGCTCGGTGATCACCAGGCAGGTGCGACCCTGGAGCTCCTCGATGCTCACCACGGCACGCATGGTGATGGAACCACGGCCGGTGCGATAGGCATCCTGGATGCCCTTGATGCCGAGGATCTGAGCGCCGGTGGGGAAGTCGGGGCCCTTGATGCGCTGGATCAGCGCTTCGAGCAGTTCATCGCGGGTCGCGTCGGGGTTCTGCAGGTACCACAGGGCGCCGGCCGCCACCTCGCGCAGGTTGTGCGGCGGGATGTTTGTAGCCATACCCACGGCGATGCCGACCGAGCCGTTGACCAGCAGGTTCGGGAAGCGGGAGGGCAGCACGGTGGGCTCGAGTGTGCGGCCGTCGTAGTTGTCCTGGAAGTCGACGGTGTCCTCGTCGATGTCGCGCACCATCTCGAGTGCGAGCGGGGCCATCTTCGTCTCGGTGTACCGTGGGGCTGCGGCGCCGTCGTTGCCGGGGGAGCCGAAGTTGCCTTGCCCGAGGGCCAGCGGATAACGAAGGCTCCAAGGCTGTACGAGGCGCACGAGCGCGTCGTAGATCGAGGAGTCACCGTGGGGGTGAAACTGCCCCATCACGTCGCCCACCACGCGGGCACACTTGGAGAACGCCTTGTCCGGACGGTAGCCGCCGTCGAACATGGCGTAGATGACGCGACGGTGCACGGGCTTCATGCCGTCGCGCACGTCGGGCAGCGCGCGCCCGACGATGACGCTCATCGCGTAGTCGAGGTAGGAGCGTTGCATTTCCAGCTGCAGGTCGACCTGATCGATCTTGCCGTGCTGCACGAGGTGCGCAGCCTTGGCCGCGGTGTCTGCTGCCAGGGACGCGGCGTCCATGTCGGTCCCATCGGGGCCCTCGCCCGAGGTACCGCCGGTGTTGGAGTGGTCAGATGTCAAGGAAACGCACGTCCTTCGCGTTTTTCTGGATGAAGTTACGGCGGGACTCGACGTCCTCGCCCATCAAAGTGGAGAAGATTTCGTCGGCGGCGGCAGCATCGTCGAGGGTGACCTGCAGCAGAGTGCGGGACTCGGGTGCCATTGTGGTTTCCCACAGCTCCTTGTAGTCCATCTCGCCCAGACCCTTGTAGCGCTGGATCCCGTTGTCCTTCGGAATGCGCTTGCCGGCCGCGGCTCCGTCTTCGAGGAGCGCGTCGCGCTCTCGGTCGGAGTAGACGTACTCGTGTGCCGAGTTCGCCCATTTGAGGCGGTACAACGGCGGCTGGGCCAGGTAGACATATCCGAGATCGATAAGCGGCCGCATATACCGGAAGAGCAATGTGAGCAGCAGGGTCGTGATGTGCTGGCCGTCGACATCGGCGTCGGCCATCAAAACGATCTTGTGGTACCGCACCTTGTCGGGGTTGAACTCTTCGCCCATGCCGGCGCCGAAGGCCGTGATCATGGCCTGAACCTCGGCATTGCCGAGGGCACGGTCGAGCCGGGCCTTCTCCACGTTCAGGATCTTGCCCCGCAGGGGCAGAATCGCCTGGAACTCGGGGTTGCGGCCCTGCACGGCGGATCCGCCGGCCGAGTCACCCTCCACGATGAAGATCTCGGAAAGCGATGGGTCCTTGCTCTGGCAGTCCTTAAGCTTGCCGGGCATGCCGCCACCCTCGAGGAGTCCCTTGCGCCGGGCGGTCTCTCGCGCTTTGCGGGCGGCCATCCGTGCGTTCGATGCTTGAAGCGCCTTGCGGATGATTTCCCGCGCCGGGTTGGGGTTGCGGTTGAACCAGTCGGATAGCTGGTCGTTGGCGACCTTCTGCACGAAGGACTTCGCCTCGGTGTTGCCCAGCTTGGTCTTCGTCTGTCCCTCGAACTGCGGTTCGGCGAGCTTGATCGAGACCACGGCGGTCAGGCCCTCGCGCACGTCGTCACCGGTGAGGTTGTCGTCTTTTTCCTTCAGGATGCCCTTTTCCCGGGCGTATTTGTTGACGAGGGTGGTGAGCGCGGCGCGGAAGCCCTCCTCGTGGGTGCCTCCCTCGTGGGTGTTGATCGTGTTCGCGTAGGTGTGCACGCTCTCGGTGTAGGCGGTGGTCCACTGCATGGCCACTTCAAGCGCCATCTTGCGTTCGTGATCTTCCCACTCGAACGAGATGATCTCGTCGTTGACCAGGTCGGCTTTCTTGGCCCGGTTGAGGTATTCGACGTAGTCGACAAGGCCGTTCTCGTAGAGGAAGGTCTTGGTGACCGGCGTGCCCTCGTCGTCGAGGTTCTGCGGCCGCTCGTCGGTGAGCGTGAGGCTGAGTCCTTTATTCAGGAAGCCCATCTGCTGGAAGCGGGCTCGCAGGGTCTCGAAGTCGAAGTCCGTGGTCTCAAAGGTCTTCGAACTTGGCCAGAACGTGATGGTGGTGCCGGTTGCATCCGACGGCTCGTCCATGGTGAGGGGAGCGTTGGGCACGCCGTCGTGGAAGCTCTGGCGCCAGACGTGACCCTGGCGGCGTACCTCCACCTCGAGGCGGCTGGACAGCGCGTTGACAACCGAGCTGCCCACGCCGTGCAGACCGCCTGACACCGCGTACCCTCCGCCGCCGAACTTGCCTCCGGCGTGCAGCACGGTGAGCACGACCTCGACGGTCGAGCGGCCCTCCGCCTTGTGAATGTCAACCGGGATTCCGCGGCCGTTGTCGGCGACGCGAACCGCGCCATCCGCCAGGATCTTAATGTCGATGGTGTCGCAATAACCGGCGAGGGCCTCGTCGACGGAGTTGTCCACGATCTCGTAGACGAGGTGGTGCAGACCGCGAGGTCCGGTGGACCCGATATACATTCCGGGTCGTTTACGAACGGCTTCAAGTCCCTCGAGAACTTGGATATCGTCTGCGCCGTATCCGTGCTCCGGCTCGATCTGTGGGTCAACTGACATCTGTAATGGGGCTCCTGACCGTCGCGCGGGCGACCCTTTAGCCTACCAAAGACGCCAAGCACTGCGGGCCAAATCGGGCATCTGCGGCGTTTAATGCACCGGGTTGACCTGTTTTGGCCAGTTACCCATAGGTATCGCGTGGACCGCGCCCTGGAATTGATCTGGGACCCTTTTTCCAGGAGGGGGCGTTAGGCCCTTGAAAACGGATCGACTCGATGCCTGCGTCCGGATACTTCACGGCGATATGCGTCATGATCTCCACCCGCATCATGCGCAGCTGCGTCGCCCAGGCCGTCGACTCGCACTGCACCGTCAGAACGCCCTCGTCGATTCCGACCGGGGTCGAGTGTTTCGACGTCTCCTCGCCGGCCAGCAGGGTCCAGGAGGCAAGCAGCTCCGATTGGGCCAGCGGTGAGTTCCAGCCCAGCTGCAGCGTGAGCGAGTTGATCGTATCGCTCAGTCCCCGAGGATCCCGGCCCGCGCCGAACGGAACGCTCGAGCCGATTTCGGCTCCAGGACGCCGTCGGGCGCGGCTGCGCTTGGCGTTTGGGTCACCGAATACGTCCTTGAAGCGCAGATAGACCCGGGAGGCCTCGCTCGGCTCAGCCATCGACGACCGCCCCGGCATTGATGTGGATGGTGTGCTCGGTGAGTTCTTCCGGCACGTCTTCGAGCACCGCCGCGGTGATCAGAACCTGTTCGAAACCGGTGACGGCGGCGGCCAGACGTCTCCGGCGGCTCAGATCCAGTTCGGCGAAGACGTCGTCGAGGATCAGGACCGGGTCGCCCGTCGTGGAGTCCCGGCGCAGCAGCTCCGCCGAGGCGAGTTTCAGGGCGAGGGCGAACGACCACGACTCACCATGGCTGGCATAGCCCTTGGCGGGCAGTGCATTGAGCGCGAAGACCAGGTCGTCCCGATGCGGTCCGACCAGGGTCATACCCCGGTCGAGCTCCTTGCGACGAAGGGCGGCCAGTGCCATGCGAAACGAGTCCCCGGTGGTCGATCCTGTCGAAACCGAGGCTGACGAAACCGAACCGGTGGGAACCGAGCCCGTCGAGGCCATCGCCTCCATCGCTGCATCCTCGTCTGCACCCAGGATGCTGAGTGATGGAACCAGCATCGGCCCATGGTCTTCCCCCGCGACCGCCCGGTACGCAGCACCCAGAGGTGGCCCGAGCAGGTGAACGAGTTCGGCCCGCTCGTCGATGATCTCGGAGCCGAGAGCAACGAGGCGATCGTCCCAGATTTCGAGTGTTCCAAGCTGGGTGGTGCGCACGCCCGAGGCCCGCGCCGACTTCAGCAGCGTATTCCGCTGGCGCAGCACCCGGTCGTAGTCGGCCAGAACCCCGCTAAGCCGGGGGGTGCGCAGCACGAGCAATTGGTCGAGGAATCGCCGGCGCCCGGACGGGTCACCCCGAACCAGCGCCAGGTCTTCAGGGGCGAAGAGCACGCTGGAGAAAAAACGTGGGAGTTCTCGAGTCTTGATCACCGACCGGTTGACTTGGGCCCGGTTCAGGCCCGAGCGGTTGATCTGCACCTCGGTCAGGATCTCGCGGCCGTTGAACTCGAGCTTGGCCCGGATGATGCCGGCGTCGCGACCGGCCCTGATCATGGCGGAGGTGTTGGAGACCCGGTGCGAACTGAGGGTACTGAGGAATCCCAGGGCCTCGACGAGATTGGTCTTTCCCTGCCCATTCCGGCCCACGATCAGATTGGGTCCCGGCGCGAACGGCACCTCGACCTGCGCATAGTTGCGAAAGTCGGTCAGAGACAGATGTTGGACCCGCACTCGGGTCAGTCGGCCGTTTTGACGGCGTGGCCGCCGAACTGATTGCGCAGGGCCGCGACCGCCTTCATCGCGGGGGAGTCGTCCTGCCGGGACACGAACCGCGCGAAGATGGCCGCGCTGATCGTCGGTACGGGAACGGCGTTATTGATGGCCTCTTCGATGGTCCAGCGGCCCTCACCGGAGTCCTCGACGAAACCCTCGATGTTCTGAAGTTCCGGGTCGTCGTCCAGGGCTCGCACGAGAAGTTCAAGCAGCCAGGACCGCACCACGGTGCCGCGCTGCCAGGCCTTGAACACGCCGGGAACGTCGGTGATCAGGTCACTGCTCTTTAGCAGTTCATAGCCCTCGGCGTATGACTGCATGAGGGCATACTCGATTCCGTTGTGCACCATCTTCGCGTAATGCCCGGCGCCGACCGCGCCGGCATGCACGAAACTCTCGTCGCGTGGGCCCTCGGGACGCAGAGCGTCGAAGACGGGCATGGCGCGCTCGACCTGCTCGGCGGCGCCACCGACCATCAGCCCGAATCCATTGGTCAGCCCCCACACGCCCCCGGACACCCCGGCGTCGACGTAATGCACGCCCGATGCCGCCAGAAGAGCGGCATGGGCGAAGTCATCGGTGAAGCGCGAGTTTCCGCCGTCGATGACGAGGTCGCCGGCGCTAAGCTCGCTGGCCAATTCGGCGATCACGGCATCCGTCGCGGCACCGGCCGGGACCATTACCCAAACAAGCCGCGGAGCCGGCAGCGCGGCAATCAGCTCAGCGGTGCCGGCAACGTCCGAGATCTCGGGGTTGCGGTCGAGACCAGTGACCCCGACGCCATTGGCCCGCAGACGGTTGCGCATGTTCGCGCCCATTTTTCCCAGGCCGATGATGCCGATGTGCATGGCTGTTCCTTCCGAGATTGTCCTAGCGCAACAGCAGATTGGGCTGGAGCAGGTACTTGTAGCTGTCGGCGCCCGGCTGATCCCGGGAGGTCTGGCTGGTGATCAGAACCGGGCCCGGCTTGTTGGGATTCTCGGTCTTCGTGAAAGAGATTCGCACAAATTCCGAGTGCACCGCGCCCAGGCCGTCCAGCAAAAACTGAGGTTTCAACGAAACGACCGTGTCCGTGCCGGACAGGATCGCGTCGATCGTCTCCGATGCCTGGGCCTGCTCCGATCCGACCGCCTCGAGGGTGAGACCGTCGGCGGTGAAGGTGAACCTCAGGGCTGCTTCGCGCTCGAGGACGAGCTGCACTCGACGGGTCGCCTCGATCAGGTCCGCCGTGTTCATGACCGCGTAGTTGTCCACGTTATCGGGGAACAGGCGCCGCACGGGTGGATAGTTTCCCTTGATCAGAAGGGAGGTAACGGTTTTCTTATCGGCGGTGAACGCGATGAGCTCGCGGTCGTCGGTGTGGGTGATCGCGATAGAAATCGTGCCGCTGTGACCGAACGTCTTGCCGACCTCCTGCAGAGTGCGGGCCGGAACCAGGGCCGTGATGGTGTCGGTGGTCGTGGTGCTGCCTTTATCCCAGTCGATCTCGCGCACGGCAACACGGTACCGGTCCGTGGCCACGAGGCTGAGGCTGTTTTCCGTGACTTGCAGCTGTACGCCGGTGATCACGGGGGTGACATCGTCACGGGAGGCAGCCACCGCCACCTGGGCGACAGCGGCCGAGAACTCTTCGGCGGGCACGAGACCGGCCTGCGCGCTGACCTGCGGGATGCTTGGGTATTCCTCAACCGGCATGGAGAGCAACGTGAAACTCGCACTGCCACAACTGACCGTGATCCGAGATTCGTTGGTCGAGAACCGCACCGGTGCGTTGGGCATCCGACTGGCGATGTCGGCGAGGAGTCGTCCCGAGACGAGAACTTTGCCGACTTCTTCGACGTCGGCGGCGATCTCGGTTTGCGCGGAGACCTCGTAGTCGAACGAGGAGAGGATCAGCCCGGTTGCCGTCGCCTCGATCAGCACACCGCTCAAAATCGGCAGCGTCGTCCGCTGGGGAAGGAGCTTGACAGCGAAAGAGACGGCTTCACTGAAGACGTCCCGGTTGGCCTGAAATCTCACGAAGTCACTCCTGTTCGGTTAGAGACCTGGATACGGCCTCAATGGTAGCCGTGTTTTACGGAGCAAATTTTTGCAACCGCCGAGCACTCAAGGTTGTCGGATGGAGAGAAAGAGAAGTTAATTGTTAATCTTCTTAACCGGTGTGGAAACTGTGGATAACTTGTGGGATGCCGCTAGGCGACTGGGAACTACAAACTTGTAACTTGTTGGCAGCCTGTGAGTGCCCAGCACACTTCGGTGTCGTGCCGGTTTGGCAAGGAGGGGAGTTTGCACAACCACGCGCTGAGTTTCTACAGGTTGTGCCCAGTTGTGTAAACAATTTCCACAGGGTTATCCACAGGTGTGAAAACTGAAGAAATACCGCTATTTGTAACGGTGGTTCTGCTTGATGCGGTTCGTGAGCTCGGTCACCTGGTTGTAGATCGACCGGCGTTCCTTCATCAGTTCGCTGATCTTTTTATTCGCGTACATCACCGTGGTGTGGTCTCGGTTGCCGAATAATTGGCCGATCTTGGGCAAGGAGAGGTTGGTCAGCTCACGGCACAGGTACATCGCGATCTGGCGCGCCGTGGCGATCGCCTGCGACCGGGATGACCCGTAGAGGTCATCCACGGAGAGCTTGAAGTAGTCGGCGGTGTTGGTGATGATATCGACCGGCGCGATCACGTTGTCCTCATCGAGGGTGATCAGGTCCTTCAACACCGTCTGCACCAGGTCCATGTCGACCGGGGTGCGGTTGAGGCTCGCGAAGGCCGTCACCCGGATCAGGGTTCCCTCGAGTTCACGGATGTTCGAGGAGACCTTCGAGGCCATAAACTCGAGAATATCGTGCGGGACCTGTAGTTTCTCGCTCTGCGCCTTCTTGCGTAGGATCGCGATTCGCGTTTCCAGGTCGGGTGCCTGGACATCCGTGATCAGGCCCCACTCGAAGCGTGACCGCATTCGGTCCTCAAAACCGGTGAGGTGCTTGGGCGGGAGGTCACTCGTGATGACCACCTGCTTGTTGTGATCGTGCAGGGTGTTGAAGGTGTGGAAGAAGGCTTCTTGCGTTTCCGCCTTGCCTTGCAGAAATTGGATGTCGTCGATCATCAGGATGTCGATGTTGCGGTAACGCGACTGGAATGCGGAACCACGGTTGTTGGCGATCGAGTTGATGAAGTCGTTGGTGAATTCCTCGGAGCTGACATAACGCACCCGGATGCCGGGGTACAGGCTCATCGCGTAGTGGCCGATGGCGTGCAGGAGGTGGGTTTTGCCGAGGCCGGACGACCCATAGACGAAGAGAGGGTTGTAGGCCTTCGCAGGCGCCTCCGCTACCGCGACCGCCGCGGCGTGTGCGAAGCGGTTGGACTGGCCGATCACGAAGTTGTCGAAGCTGTACTTCGAGTTCAACCGGGTGTCATGGGGCCGCTCGGGCGAGCTGCTCTCGAACACCGATTGCGGTGCGGCTGGGGTTTCCACATCGGGGGGAGAACTCGATTCGCGCACCGGCCGGATGGATTCCTTTTCCAGCTCGGGATTGACGACCACATAGAAGGTGGACACCGCGGACGCCTCATCCAGGTGGCCCATCGCCGTCAGGAGCGGCACTCGCATGCGCTGATTGAGCATGCTGGCCGTGAACTCGTTGGGGACCTCAAGGTAGAACGTGCCGGCGGCGATACCCTTGGGTTCGACCAGGTTGAGAAAGCCGTACAGCATGGGCGTGATGCTGTCGTCGGATTCCAGGCTGGTCAGTACAGACCGCCAGGTCTCCGTGATGGGCTGTTCTTCGGTGGCCATGGTTTCTCCGCTTTTCTCTCATTGTTGCCTTCTACAACGACGGAGATCGAGGACTGGGCTCGTCTCTGAACGCATAATCCAGCTAAAGCATCCACAAGGTTATCCACCGCCTGTGGGCAAATAAGCCCCAATTCACAGGGTTTGTTGAAAACCTGTGGATAACTTGTCCTCACGGTAGTCAATCACCGCCAGTCCGGCCAAATTCGTTCGCATTTCGTGCGCGTGTCGATGCTCGAAATGGGTGCGATTGTGTGTACAACCGATGTTTTCGGGAGGTCGAGTTTGACCATCACCGGCCAAAGCCGTAGTTTTAATCAGTTGACCCCAGCCCGAGGGCTACCTCACTCTTTCCCGGCCGCTCAGTTTGGCCTACGGAGATTTAACACGTGGAGACAGAACAATGAGCAAGAGAACGTTCCAGCCGAACAATCGCCGTCGCGCCAAGGTGCACGGCTTCCGCCTTCGCATGAAGACCCGTGCCGGCCGCGCGATTCTGGGTGCTCGCCGTCGCAAGGGTCGCATCGAACTCTCCGCTTAAGCACTCTCGTGCTCGCGGGGGCCAATCGCATCACCGCCGGTGACGACTACAAGTCGGTCGTGCGCCGGGGTGCGCGCATCGTCGGCCCGCACCTGGTGACGTATCTGCGCCGGAATCCGGAGGACGCTCCGGCACGGTTCGGTTTCATTGTGGCGAAAAACGTGGGTGACGCCGTGCGGCGCAATCGAGTCCGACGTCGTTTGAAGGCGGCGAGCTACGCTGTGCTGTTCTCCACGCGGCCCGGCACGGATGTTGTCATCCGCGCTCTGCCGTCGGCAGCGGATGCGCCGTGGTCGATCCTGCATGCGGAACTGTCCGTGGCGCTGGTGAAGTTTCAGCGCATCTCGGTTACATCCGTTGCCGGTAAGGCCCCGGCAGCGATCCGATCGGATCGCTGACTGGTGAACAGGTTCTTGACTACGCTCATACTCCTCCCACGCAACGCGGGGGTTCTGGTACTGCGTGCGTACAGGGCTGTGATTTCCCCGCTCTACGGCGATGTTTGCCGGTACTACCCCTCCTGTTCGGCGTATGCACTCGGCACCGTTCAGGAATACGGACTCGTCGTGGGATCAGCCCGAGCCGCGCTGCGGCTGGGCCGATGCCATCCGTGGGCCGAAGGCGGGATCGATGACGTTCCCCTCAGGCGGAAGCGTCGCGTCATCGTGACGTCGTTTGGTTTTGTTATCGCAGCGAGCCACGGAAAGGGCTGACGCAAAGATGGACCTCCTAGGTACGATTCTCTGGCCGCTGAAATGGGTCGTCGAGGCTCTACTCGTCGCATTCCACTCCCTCTTCTCCGTCATGGGGATGAACTACGACGACGGCCTCACATGGGTGCTCTCGATCGTCGGTCTCGTGATCGTCGTCAGGGCCGCCCTGATTCCCATCTTCGTGCGGCAGATCAAGAGCCAGCGCAAGATGCTGGAGGTCGCGCCGCAACTCAAGAAGATTCAGGACAAGTACAAGGGCAAGAAAGACCAGTTTTCGCGCGAGGCCATGTCCCGCGAGACCATGGAGCTCTACAAGCGCACAGGCACCAACCCGCTGAGCTCCTGCCTGCCTTTGTTGCTGCAGATGCCGATCTTCTTCGCCCTGTTCTCCGTATTGAATGACGCGCAACGTAGTCAGGCTGGAGTCGGCCCGCTCAACGACGATCTCGCGAAGAGCTTCGGAAACGCCACCCTCTTCGGCGACGCGCCGCTGCATGACTCGTTCGCGTCTCAGTGGACGAAAATGGTCGCTGGTCAGGACTTCAATGCCGTCGTTATGTGGATCGCGGCCATCATGGTGGTCCTGATGACCGCCTCACAGTTCATCACCCAGCTACAGATCGTCTCCAAGAATATGTCGCCGGAAACCAAGGCAAGCCCCATGTTTAAGCAGCAGCGCATCATGCTCTACCTGCTTCCCCTTGTCTTTGCCTTCTCCGGTGTTGCCTTCCCCCTCGGCGTCATGTTCTACTGGCTTACCTCGAACATCTGGACAATGATCCAGCAGTTCCTGGTCATCCGGAATATGCCCACGCCCGGCAGTGAGGCCGCCAAGGCGCGCGAAGAGCGACTGGCCCGAAAGGGTAAACTCATCGCCACGGATGGTGACGTGATTGTGGTCGAAGAGCCCAAGAAGCCTCAGCGTCAGCAGCCGGTCGCAAAGAATCGTGCCAAAAAGCAATCCGGCCCTAAAAAATAAGAAGAGACCCAACGTGACTGAGAACACTGACGTGATCGCCGCACCTGGACCGGCGGACGATTCCCCCACGCTCGGCCAGCTCGAGCAGGAGGGGGACATCGCCGCGGACTACATCGAGGAATTCCTCGATATCTGCGACCTCGACGGGGACATCGACATTGACGCGCGTAATGGGCGGGCATACCTGTCCGTCAATTCCTCGGATGTCGCGAACCTGCGTTTGCTATCTAAGCCGGAAACCGTCAATGCCTTGCAGGAATTGACGCGACTGGCCGTGCAGAACAAGACCGGAGCTTTCTCGCGGTTGATCCTGGATATCGGCGGCTCGCGCGACGCCCGGCAGGCCGAGTTAGCCTCACTGGTGTCCCGCGCCGTGGAACGCATCCAAGCGGGTGCCGCCGAGGCATCACTGCCGCCGATGTCCTCCTACGAGCGCAAGCTCGTGCATGACCTGGTGTCGGAAGCGGGTTTCGTCTCTGAGTCCAAGGGCGAGGGCCGGGACCGCCACACGGTCATCTCCGCCGCGTAGTACATCGAAATATTGTGACTCACACTCTCGAGGCGGAGCCAGCCGTTGCCGCGGATCTCTTCGGTGACCAGATCGAGGGTGCCCGCGCCTTCGTGGCCAGCCTGGCTGCGCAGGGCGAGGAACTCGGCCTGATCGGCCCGGTGGAAGTACCACGGCTGTGGAGTCGACATATCCTCAACTGTGCGATCGTCGCGCCGCTGCTCCGACCCGGACTCGTCGGCGATGTCGGTTCCGGGGCCGGGTTACCCGGCTTGGTGCTGGCGATCGCCCGGCCGGATGTGACGTTCGTACTCATCGAGCCCATGGAGCGCCGGGTCGCATGGTTGACCGGCCAAGTGGCCGCGCTCGGCCTGACCAATGCGACCGTACTCCGGGCTCGGGCGGAAGACGTTCGGCTGCCCGGGCGGCTTGACCAGGTGACCGCCCGTGCGGTCAGTGCCTTCCGCACCCTGATCCCTCTCACGGCCCCCCTTCTAAATCCCGGCGGTGAGCTGGTGCTGATGAAGGGCACGGGCGCCGCGGCGGAGGTCGAAGCCGCGGCGAAGGCCATCCGTAAGTTCCGGCTCAGCAATGTCGAGGTGATCACCCTCGGCGAGGGCGTGCTGCAGGATGTGACTCGAGTCATAAGGGCTACAGTGGATTAGTCCCTAGTGTCTGCTCTTGTCAGTGCTGAGGCACAACCGGAGTCCCTGCGGGGGTGGCTCATTAATCGTCGAACGCGAAGGTTTCACGTGAAACAACCTGGTGAAGACCAGCAATCAAGCAAGGCGGCCGCGGTGTTTGACGATACGACCCCGCTTGCGCGTGAGATTTCTGACCTGACGCGGCGCCGACAGCGGATTGCCTCCGAGACGCTGCCGAGGCCGGAGAAGACGCGCGTCATCACCATCTCGAACCAGAAGGGTGGCGTCGGCAAGACCACGACCGCGGTCAACTTGTCGGCCGCTCTGGCCCGTCAGGGCGCGCGCGTTCTGGTGATCGACTTGGACCCCCAGGGCAACGCGTCCACCGCCTTGGGCGTCGAACATCGCGCGGAAACCCCCAGCGTCTACGACGTCATCGTCAACGACGAGGAAATGGCTGCGGTCGTTCAGACCAGCCCGGAGTTCGGCTCGCTGTTCTGTGTGCCGGCCACTATCCACCTCGCGGGTGCAGAAATAGAGCTCGTCTCCCTGGTCGCCCGTGAGCAGCGTCTCAACCGTGCCCTCGAATCGCACCTGAAAACGATGGATGACCCCTACGACTACGTTTTCATCGACTGCCCCCCGTCTCTGGGACTCTTGACGATCAACGCGTTTGTCGCGGCCCGCGAGGTGCTGATCCCGATTCAGTGTGAGTACTACGCGCTCGAAGGTCTCAGCCAGCTGCTCAAGAATATCGAATTGATCGAGAAGCACTTGAACCCGGACCTCGGGGTGTCCACGATTCTGCTCACGATGTACGACAGCCGCACCAACCTGGCGAACCACGTGGCCCAGGATGTGCGTGAACACTTCCCCAAGCAGGTTCTGAACACCCTTATACCGCGTTCCGTGCGTGTCTCTGAGGCGCCGAGCTACGGTCAGAGCGTTATCAGTTACGACCTCAATTCTGCCGGATCACTCTCATACCTCGAAGCAGCAGCAGAGATCGCCCATCGGGGCGCCCCCAAGACAGGAGTCGCACTTTAATGGCTAAAAGGACTGGGCTTGGCCGGGGGATCGGTGCACTCATCCCCATTCAGGACGACCCGACGCAGGCGCGTCCAGTCGATGTGTTCTTCCCCTACGCCAATGCGGTGCGCCCGAACGAGACCGAGGGACTTCTTCCGGTTCCGGGTGCGCGGCTCGCGCACCTCAATCCCAGCGACATCGTGCCGAACCACGTCCAGCCGCGGAGCACCTTCGATGAGTCCGACCTGGCCGAGCTGGTACACAGCATCCAGGAAGTCGGCGTGCTGCAGCCCATCGTGGTTCGTTCCATCGTGGAGCAGCCCGGCAAATACGAACTGGTGATGGGGGAGCGTCGGCTTCGCGCCACGAAGGTGGCCGGACTGACCACCATTCCGGCGATCATCCGTGAGACGGCGGATGTCGACATGTTGCGTGACGCGCTGCTGGAAAACCTGCATCGCGCACAGCTGAACCCGCTCGAGGAGGCGTCTGCCTACCAGCAGCTGCTGGCCGATTTCGGCATCACCCAGGAGGAGCTCGCACAGAAGATCGGTCGGTCGCGGCCGCAGATCACCAACACCATCCGTTTGCTGAAGCTCCCCGAGGCCGTGCAGATGCGCGTTGCCGCCGGTGTTCTGTCTGCCGGGCACGCGCGAGCGATCCTCTCCGTCGGGGATCCGGCGGGCATGGTCAAGCTGGCCGACAAAATCGTCAACGAGGATCTCTCCGTGCGGGCAGCGGAGGCCGCGGCCGCGATGCAGCCACGTGTCGATTCCGTCAAGCCAACGGGCGGACGTCGTCAGGGACACCTCGACGAGATCGCGGAACGCCTCGGTGACCGACTGGACACCCGCGTAAAGATTCATTTAGGGGCAAGAAAAGGCCAGATCACGGTTGATTTTGCCACGATCGGTGATCTCAATCGCATTCTCGACGTTCTCGGCGAACCCGGTTTCGGAGCCAGCTAGCCCCACCCCAGTGTCGAGCGCCCCGCTGCTCGACCGCTCGGTGGTCGACCGCTCGGTGGTCGACCAGCCGGTGGTTGACCAGCCGGTGATCGATCACCCCGTGGTCGAGTGAGTCGAGACCCGCCCCGCCCCGTTAGTGTTTCACGTGAAACATAAGCATCGGCCCTCACCCGTGCGTCGAACCGGGCCGCGGTGTTCGAGCCTGTCAAGACTCTGTCCCCTCACCCTTTCCGGTGGTGGAGCCTGTCGAGACCCGAGACCCGACGCCTTGGCTGCACGTCCATCCAGATACGCTGGTCCTCCCGCTCAGGTGGGCCTGCGATTCGTCAAACCGACCTCCGGTCATCGCTAGCTGAGTCGCCGGGGCGATCAAATCAGTCATGAACTACACATTAGACGTCATCAGGAAGCAACCTAAGCGCTCAGGTGGCAGAACAGAAATCCACATTACGGCCCTTATGGGGCCTAAATTCTGCGTATCAGAGATCGTGCACTCGAGAAGCGCACTGACCAGCCCACCCCGGATTCACGGCTTGAGTCACGGCGCTCATTCTGAGTGAGCAGCCGGCATCCGCCGTCAGAGTCTGGCCTGCAGAGAATGGAGCGATCCAGTGTGCACAGGTTGCGACAGGCTCGATCACCGTCGCCCCCGTCCCGTTCCGGTGGTCAAGCGTGGCGAGACTGGTTCCCGTCGATCCGTTTCGGTGGTCGAGTTCGTCACGTGCCGGGCCCCTCGGGTCCTTCCGCGTGACCGAGCATGACGCGGGCCAACCTGGTGAATCATGAGTGTTTCGCGGGTGAGGTCAATCAATGGAGCCACCCTCGACCCCCGTCAACTGATGACTTGTTCCCCACGGCTCGTGGGTTTTGGTCCCGCCGTTTGTGAAACACGACGGGGAGTCGCCTGCCCCGCGCGCTGCGCGAACCCACCAGGACCTGGGTGAGGCCGTATCGGCATCCCTTCGCCCCTGATCGACATTGCCGAAATCCAACCGCGTCGAGTGCAAGAACCCCGACAGGCGGACCCAAGGATACGACGTCCAGACCGGGCGGGTCGCCACGCGAACGGTCCAGGGCACTGCGTGGGCGAAGAATATTGTCTCCCCGTCCCGACATGGTCATGTTTCACGTGAAACACACTCCGGGTTCGGATCTGGTCCCTAAAAGTTCGACACTGGAGCAGTTCCGCAGCGTCGACACCTCCGCGCACCTGTGCCGGTGCCCATTCCGGTCTCGACAGGATCGACCGCCGAAATGCGTGTGTTCGTGAGATCGGGGATCGTCAGCGGATGCATCCGCCCACGGCATGGCATCTGTCACAGTCGCGAGTTCGATCCGCCACCCGCGCCGGCATGCTCTCCGTTGCCTGTCTGGATTGCGCCTAATCCCGGGCACACGGTGCGGAGGAACGGTGAGAATGTCCTGCCTTGCGCGCGGCGTGCCGACTCCGTGGAGGCACGACAGTTCGTCTGCGGTCTGGTCTCATTCCGCCAGCTCGCGTCACGGCCGTCGAATCCGCGAAGGCGCCACACTGCCAAAGGGGTGGGTAGAGGAGAGGGCCAGTCAGTCCGAGCTTGTTCGCCCGTGGTTGTTCTCGGGCCGGTTCGTAGGTGGAGACTCGGTGGTTTGGCGTCTACTGAGGTCAGCGAGTGGATGTGTCGTGGGCGTTTCACGTGAAACGTCGGATCCCGCAGATCACGGTCGGTGAGCGGACGGTGCCGAGTGTGGCCGGGGCTGTCCCTCGCGAGAGCATCGTCGATCAAGTAATGCTTCTCGACGCAGAGGGACGACACCGGGAGTCGGGTGCGTGTCTACTCGTCAGCTTCTCCGGCGGTGTAGTGAAAGAGTCTGCGACCTAACTTCCAGGTGCTGCCAACGACGTCGGTCCCGTCCGGGCATTCGGGCAGGTACGGGGGGCATGGCGTCCATGCCGGCAGGGCGGGCGGTGTGGGAGCGGGGTGGGTGCTCGACAACCTCCACCAGTGTGAGGGGGCGCCTGGTCGGCGCGGTCTCGATGAGCACGTCCACCGACGGGCTCGAGTGACGACAGAACCATGTTTCACGTGAAACACGGCCCACGGCGCGGACTACGAGCCGGCGATGGCGGCTCGGGCGAGGGCGTCGTAGACGGCGCCGAGAGACTGACCGGAAGCCTCGATGCACTGGGGCACCAGGGACGTCTCGGTCAGACCCGGAAGCACGTTCGCTTCCAGGAACCAGGGAACGCCATCCGAGTCCACGATCAGGTCGATGCGGGAGATGTGGCGCAGGCCGAGCAGTTCGTGGATGGCGACCGCGGTTTGTGCCACCAGTTCCGCAATCTCCGCGCGGATCCGGGCCGGTGTGTAGAACAGCGTCTCACCCGCGTTGTAGCGGGCCTCGAAGCTGTAGACGCCGTCAATGGGCACGATCTCCACGGCGGGCAGTGCAACGGGGCCGTCTCCGATGTCGATGACCGCGACCGCCAGTTCGGTACCCTCGACCTTCTCCTCCACGAGGGCGACCGTGGCGTAGGTGTAGGCGTCGACCATGGCACGCGGCAGTCCGGCGGGGGAGTCGATGATGTTGACCCCCTGGGCCGAGCCACCCTCGGCCGGTTTCACCACGAGCGGCGTGGGCAGGGCCGTCAGGAGGTGCTCGAGGACGCTGGCGGCACCGAGATCCCGGAAGGTCTCGGTGGACAGGGCGATTGCGTCGGGGGTGGCGTAGCCGGCCCGGCGCACGAGCTCCTTGGCGATCGGCTTCGACCAGGCCAGACGGGCCGGTCCAGCTAGCGAGCCCACGTGCGGTATCCCGGTGGTCTCCAGCAGGGCCAGGAGTGCACCGTCCTCACCGGTGGCGCCGTGCACGACCGGCCAGATCACATCGGGTTTCCGGATGGTCAGATCGGCGAGCAGGCCGGCCTGCGGGTCCAGAACGGTGACGGTGTGGCCCAAGCTCGTCAGTGCATCCGCGACCCGGCGACCCGAGCGTAGTGAGATGTCCCGCTCGTGCGAGATACCGCCCGCGAGAATAACGATGTCAAGTGGCAAAAAATCGCTCATGGTCAGGGTTTTTTCCTTGCTTTGGCTGGTGTGGATACCGACGGAGACGAACTACGAAATGTCGGGAGGCGGGGAGTTGAAGCGGCCTTCTGCGCGCAACGGGTTCAGGGAACCGGTGCCGGCGAAGGTCTCGAGCAGGTCGAGCTCATCACGGAGGACGGATGCGAGGCGACGGATTCCGACCCGGATGTGATCCGGCGTCGGGTAGCAGAACGAGAGGCGCATGTTGCGCCGCCCGTCGCCGTCGGCGAAGAAGGCGGTGCCGGGCGTGTACGCCACGAGTTCCTTGACCGCCCGCGGCAGCATGGCCTTGGAGTCCAGTCCCTCTGGAAGAGTGACCCAGACGTAGAACCCTCCGTTCGGATTGGTCCAGGTGAGGCCGGGCAGGTACTCTTCCAGGGCGTCCAGCAGTGCGTTCTTGCGCTCGCGGTAGACCCCGCGGAAGGTGTTGATCTGGCCCTTCCAATCGGACGTCGCCAGGTACTCGGAAATCACCAGCTGGCTGAACGAGCTGGGGGAGAGCACCGCGGCCTCGTTGGCAAGCACCAGCTTCTCCCGGATGGCGTGCGGGGCCAGCGCCCAACCGACCCGGAAACCCGGGGCGAGGGTCTTGGAAAACGTGCCTAGGTAGACGACTCCGTCCTCTTCGAGCGAGCGCATCGCATCGGGTGCCGGCTGGTCGAAGTAGAGCAGTCCGTAGGGGTTGTCTTCCAACACCAGGATGTCGTCCGCCCGGGCGATCTCGAGGATCTCGAGGCGACGGGCCCAGCTGAGGGTCACTCCGGCCGGGTTGTGGAAGTTCGGGATCGTATACAGGAACTTGATGGTCTTGCCGGCGGCCTTGAGGCGCTGGATGTGCTGGCGGAGCGCTTCAGGGATCAGGCCGTGCTCGTCCATGGGCACGTGTTCTACCTCGGCCTGATACGACTTGAAGATGACCATGGCCGTGACGTAGCTGGGGCCCTCCGAGAGCACCACGTCGCCCGGGTCGAGAAAAAGTTTACTGACCAATTCGAGGGCATGCTGCGACCCCGTTGTCACGACGACATCGTCGGCGTGCGCACGGATGCCTTCAAGCCCCATCACCTCGAGTATCTGCTCCCTCAGAACGGGAACGCCCTGACCAGAGCCGTATTGGAGAGCGACGGGGCCCTGCTGGCGCATGACCCGGTCCATGGCGTTGATAACCAGGTCGGGCGGTAGGGCGGCCACGAAGGGCATGCCGCCGGCCAGTGAGACGACCTCGGGGCGGGAGGCCACCGCGAAGAGAGCCCTGACCTCGGAGGCGCGCAACCCCGCGGCTCGCTCGGCGTAGTGGTGGTACCACGGGTCGAGGTTGTTGCCGGTCTGGGGGGAGCGCTTCGCTGTCACGTCACTTCCGATCTGGTGAGGTTTCAATCGTATGCGGTCGGTACCATCCGGCCCGAATCCCAAAAAACCCGCCCGGCGTGAGCCGGACGGGTCAGGGCCTCGGTAGAGGCAGGGACGGTTAGGCCAGGTAGGCGGCCAAATCCTTCTCAAGGGCGACCTTCGGCTTGGCGCCGATGACGGTCTTGACGACCTCGCCCTTCTGGAACACCTTCATCGCCGGGATGGAGGTGATCTGGTACTTGGCGGCCAGCGCCGGGAAGTCGTCGACGTTCAGCTTGACGATGTCGAGCTTGTCAGCGTTCTCGCTGGCAATCTGGTCGAGGATCGGGCTGACGGCGCGACACGGGCCACACCATTCCGCCCAGAAGTCCACCAGAACGGTTTTTTCGTTGTTGATGACTTCCTGGTCGAAGGTGACGTCGGTGACGGCGCGTGCAGACATGTGGTTACTCCTTGATTGAGGGTTATGTGACTTCGGTGAGGGGTTACGCGAGTGCGGGTTCGCCGGCGCTGGCCAGCAGGTTCTCGGGAAGCGAGGCCAGATAGTGCTCCGCGTCGAGTGCGGCGACGGTTCCGGATGCCGCTGCGGTCACCGCCTGGCGATAGGTCGGGTCGATCACGTCCCCGGCGGCGAAAACACCGGTCTGGCTGGTTTTCGAGCTGCGACCGGCGACGGCGATGGTGCCCTCCGCGGTCAAATCGAGCTTGGTGTGCACGAGGTGCGTGCGCGGGTCGTTGCCGATGGCCACGAAGATTCCGCCGAGGGGGAGCAAGGTTTCATCACCCGAGACGGTGTTGCGCAGGACCAAGCCGTCGACGGCATCCGTGCCGGTGATGCCGACGACCTGGGAATTCCAGAGGAATTCAACCTTGGGGTTGGCGAACGCACGCTCCTGCATGATTTTGGAGGCCCGCAGGGTGTCCTTGCGGTGCACGACGTAGACCTTGCTGGCGAAGCGGGTGAGGAAGGTGGCCTCTTCCATCGCGGAATCGCCGCCTCCGATCACGGCGATCGTCTTCTCCTTGAAGAAGAAGCCGTCGCAGGTGGCGCACCAGGACACGCCGCGGCCGGACAGGCGCTCTTCGTCGTCCAGGCCCAGCTTGCGGTAGGCGGAACCCGTGGCATAAATCACGGCGAGGGCTTCGTGCTTCTCGCCGCTGCCCAGCGTGATGGTCTTGGTGTCGCCGGAAAGCTCGAGCTCGCTGACGTCGTCATAGACGACCTCGGTGCCGAACCGCTCGGCCTGCTCCTGCATCTTGGACATCAGTTCCGGTCCCTGGATGCCGTCGGGGAAGCCCGGGTAGTTCTCCACCTCGGTTGTGTTCATCAGTTCGCCGCCGGCCTCGACCGAACTGGCGATCAGAAGCGGCTTCAGGTTCGCCCGGGCGGCATAGATCGCGGCCGTGAAACCGGCCGGTCCGGAGCCGATGATGATGATCTGACGCACGCGTAGACTCCTTCAGATTATGGGGGCAGCGATCTCGATTGCCGCGCTTCCGGATACAACACATCCTAATCGGATGCTATTCCACGCGGGCTGGGGACCGGTCAACGACGACGGATGCGGTCGATCACCGGGTCGATGAAGCCGCGCAGCTCAGCGGTGCGCATGAGCAGCAGCAGGCCGAAGTAGACGCCTGACATGGCGAGGCCGATGACGATCATGGTGAGAACGGCCTGGAGCGTCCCGGACAGGGCGAATCCAGCCTCCTGAGTGCCGCCAAGCACGAGCAGGAGGAGAACGCCGGCCGTGATCGCGGGCACGGCGGCGACGAAGTACTCCACGAGGCTGCGCAGGATGCGCCGCCCGTCGATGCCGCCGAGGCGCCCACGGAGCAGCCCTGCCGCCAGCAGGGCCTGCGCAATGCCGGACACGGTGACCGTGAGTGCGACGCCCGCGGCGATCCAGGCGCTGGGCAGGAGCGAGCAGGCAAGGACGCCGATGATGACCAGCGTCACCTGGAACAGGGTGAAGTAGAACGGCGTACGGGTGTCGCCGAGCGCGTAGAAGGTGCGTTGTACGACGAACAGGACGCAGAACGCAACGAGGCCGAGCACGTAGGCGACGATGACGTTGCCGATGCTCTGCACCTGTTCGTAGGGGGCGACGAAGACCCGGGCGAACGGGTAGGCGCAGACCGCGATGACGGCGGAGGCGAGCACGATGATCAGGGTGGTGCCGCGGATGGCGGAGGAGGCATCCCTTCTGACCAGGGCCAGCTTGCCCACCGAGGCGTGCTCGCTCATCCGGGTGAAGTAGGCGGTGGTGACTGAGACGGTGATCACCGAATGCGGGAGCATGAAGATGAGCCAGGCCGTGTTGAGTGCGGCCACCGAGGCGTCGGAGTCGCCGGCGAGGGTGACCACCCGGGTTTCGACGACGCCGGCCAGGGTTGTCAGCAGGAGCATCCCGAAGGTCCAGCTCGCCATCCGGCCGGCCACGCCGAGTCCGACGCCGCGGAAGCGGAAGTCGGGGCGGAAGCGCAGACCGATGCGGTGCCAGAAATAGAACAGCACGACGGCCTGCAGCACGACGCCGAGCGTGGCGCTCCCGGCGAGGACGGCGATCATCGCGGGCGTGAACTCGGTGGCCAGCCGGGTCCCGTTCGGGTCGGCTCCGTAGAGCGCCGAGAAGGTGAGCAGGCCCGCGATGGCCACGACGTTGTTGAGCACGGGAACCCAGGTGAACGGGCCGAAGGACTTGCGGGCGTTCAGAACCTCTCCGAGGACCGTATACAGGCCGTAGAAAAAGATTTGTGGCAGGCACCAGAAGGCGAACGCCGTGGCGAGGGCCAGCGATTCCGGCTTCATGTTGGACCCGTAGAGCAGGGTCAACAGCGGAGCAAGCGCGGTGGCTGCGATGGTGGTCGCGGCGAGGATGACCAGGGCCAGCGTGAGGAGTTTGTTGATGTACGCCGTGCCACCGTCGGCGTGCAGGCTGGCGCGCACGATCTGCGGCACCAGGACGGCCGTCAGCACCCCACCGGCCACGATGACGTAGACCGTGTTCGGAAGCTGATTCGCCACGGCGAAGGCGTTGGTGCTCTGACCGACCTGGCCGATCACCCCCGCCAGCACAATCAGCTTCACGAAGCCGAGGATGCGAGAAACAATGGTTCCGGAGGCGAGGAACGCGCTCGCCCGGCCGATGCTGTCGGTCTTAGGCACGGGGCTCCGTCGGGGCATCGGCCGCGCTGGCGGGGGTCAGCGGGCCGGGCGCAGCGCCGGCGGCCCCGGATTCGGGATCTTCTTCTGGGGGTGCTTCGGCTTCAGGGACTGTGGCCGGTTCTGCCTCTGGCTCAGGGGCGTCCGCAGTCTCAGTTTCGGCACGTTCCCGTCGGCGTCGCAGAATGTTGCGCCACACACCGAACCCGAAGAACAGCACCACGAACGCGGCGAACAGGAGGGATCCGAGGCCTTCCCAGTCCGCGCGCACGTTGATCGGGATGAGGGCGGGCTGCGAGATGACCGTTCCCGCCGGAGTGAGCAGGGTCACGCGCAGGGTGACGGCGCCGTTTCCCACTGCGGCCGTCACCGGGATGGTCACGGTGCGGGCGGATTGGGCTTCGATGGTGGACTCCACCGCCTCGCCGACCAGGAGGCGCCCGTTGGAGGGAACGACCTGCACCATCACCGTCACGGCCTGGCTCAGGGCGTTGTCCAGGGTCACCGGAATGTCGACTTGGCTGCCGACCACGTTGATGGGGCCCTTGGTCGCGACCGTGATGGAGCCCACAAGCGCCGAGGAGTTCGCGAGGCTGGTGCCGACGGCATCCGCCCAACTGGCCTCCTGGGATGCCCAGGAATTGGATAGCAGAGCCATCAGGTCCAGGCGCTGCGTGCCTGTGACGATCGCCGGGTCGGACAGTACGGAGGAAAAGTCGGTGACCGTCTTCTCGGCCTCGAAGAGCTCGGCGGCCAGGGCCACGCGATCCTCCGGCTCGGCCTGGCTGTCAAACTCGACCTCTTCGGATGGGACGGATGCCCGCACCTCCGGCAGGGTGGACGGCGCGTACCACCGCAACCCGGCCAGCGCGTCGATGGTCTCGGTGAGTCGGTCCGCGCTGGGCGGCCACCCGCGGTCGAAAGTGGCCAGGAGGGTGCGCGCGGTTCCGGGGCGCTCGGCCGAGACGACCGCCAGCTGCGAGCTGACCTGGGACATGGCTTCGCGCCACGCGTCATCCGTTGTCGCGGCCGCGGCGGTGCGCAGGGCGGCGGCCAGCGAATCATCGACGACCAGACCCAAACCGTGGCCGGTGCCGAGATCAAGGGATGCATTCGGGGTGAAGTCGCCGGCGGCCCCGGATGCGTTCGATCCGCCCAAAATGGTTGTGTTGAGGCCACTGGCCGCGAAAACGTCCAGGTCTGCACTCGCAACGTCACCCTCGGCCGGCCAGCCGATGTCAGTGGCGCTATATTCCCAAGCAAGCAACTCTTCCGTGGTGGGTGGTGTGCCATCGCTGGGGGGTGCGGGCTGGTCCGTTGACGGCGCCGGTGTCTCGGTGCCAGGCGGGAGGGCAGGGTCGGAGTTCGGCGTCGCGGGCTGGTCCGTCGCGGCGAACAAGGCAGGGTCGATCGCCTGGTCGAACGTGGTGGGCGTCAGCAGCGGCCCGGCGCCGGCTTGAGCCTGCAGGGCAAGGTCGGCATCAGCATAGCTGAGCGGGAATATATCGTTCGAAGCCTCGTCCAGCCGGTTCAGCCACGCGATTGCGCTGGGCGGTGCCGCCGAACCGAGGATTCGGATGGAAACAATGATCAGCGGGTCGATGGCAATGGTGACCGGGCGGCCGACGACGCCGTCGAGCTGGCGGCTCAGAACACCGGTCGGCGCCGTAAACGTTTCCAGTGCCTTTGACGTAATCAGGCCCGTCGACTGCGCGGGGACGGTGATCGGCATGATCACCGACATGTTGACGGGGGTGACCTCTTCGTCGGAATACCAGACGAAGGTGCCTCGGCCCTCTGCCCGCACCCTGTCATCTGTACTCAGGGTGGCGGCAATGCCGCGGGCACCCCATGCGTTGCCGCTGGTGAGGCCCACGGAGCCGGCCGCCACGGTCAAGGTGAAGATCTCGGTGCTGTCCGGCTGAATGGACGCCATCGTGGGCTCGCTCAACATGAGATCGCCGGGTTTGCTGTTCTTCTCCGGATCCAGCCAGCTGTTGAGGGCGTTGCGGTTGATCAGTGCCCGTTCCGCGAGGAAGAGGTCGATGGTGCCCGGTGAGATGGTGTCAAGGGTCGCGTTCTCGACGGTGACAGTGACCGTGAGGTCCTGGCCGGCCTGGAGGGGCGCCAGTGTCGCGGGCGCCACGCTCAGGTTCACCGCATTGGCCGTTACGGCGGCGGGGGTCTTCGCTGTCGGGGCCGCTGGGGCAGATGCAGATGTGATTTCAGACGCGGTTGCGGATGCGGGCAGACCGGCGGAGGCGACCGGCAGAACCCCGGCCAGCAGGCCGATCAGAACGGCGCCGATCGGCCTCTTCGTGCGTGACCAGAGGCCGCGCATCGCTCCGGGGAGCGCGGGCCGACGCTTGAGAACAGACTCGGCCACCATGTAGGGGATTCTACGGCTTCGACGCGGGGGTAACGCCGCACCGGGGCAGCCGGCGTAGCTCCAGCAACTAGCATGGGGGTCATGCAAAGCGTTGCGACAGCTCTCAAGCGGCTGGGCGACCTGGCTGCTACCCCGACCGTTTCCCGATTGGCGACCGCGTTCCAGACGGCTGGACACGAACTGGCCCTCGTCGGCGGACCGGTCCGCGACGCCTTCCTCGACCGGCCGTTAAACGACCTCGATTTCACGACGGATGCCACACCGGACCAAATCCTGCACCTCGTGAAGCCAATCTCGGATGCCCACTGGGATATCGGCCGCGCCTTCGGAACAATCGGCGCCCAAATCGCCGGCGAAAAGGTGGAGATCACGACCTACCGGTCGGACAGCTACGACGGCCAGACGCGCAAGCCCGAGGTGGTTTTCGGCCACCGCCTGGAGGACGACCTGCTACGCCGCGATTTCACGGTGAATGCACTGGCTCTGCGCCTTCCGGGGCTGACTCTGGTCGACCCCGCGAACGGCATCGACGACCTCCTGGCCGGCGTTCTGCGCACGCCGATTTCCCCGGAGATCTCGTTCGGCGACGACCCGCTGCGCATGATGCGGGCGGCCCGGTTCGCCGCCCAGCTCGGATTCGCCCTCCACGCCGACACCGCGGAAGCGATGGAAGCGATGGCGGACCGCATCCGTAATATCTCGGCCGAACGCATCGGCGACGAGCTCTCGAAGCTGCTGTGTGCGGACAACCCGCGTGCCGGGCTCGAGCTGCTGGTGGACTCCGGGCTCTGCAGCCGGGTGCTGCCGGAGATCCCCGCCCTGCGCCTCGAAGTCGACGAGCACCACCACCACAAGGATGTCTACCAGCACACCCTGACGGTGCTGGACCAGGCCATCGGCTACGAGAAGTCCCGCGGCAGCTTCGACGGCCCCGACCTGATTGTGCGCCTGGCGGCGCTGCTGCACGACATCGGCAAGCCCGCGACCCGCAAGCTCGAGCCGGGCGGCGTGGTCAGTTTCCACCACCACGACCTGGTCGGCGCGAAGCTGGCGAAGAAGCGGCTACGGGCCCTCCGTTTCGACAACGACACGACCGCCGCCGTGGCACGCCTGATCGAACTGCACCTGCGTTTTTTCGGCTACACCGAGGGTGCCTGGACGGACTCCGCGGTGCGGCGCTACGTGCGGGACGCCGTCGACCAGCTCGAACGACTGCACATCTTGACCCGTGCGGACGTCACCACCCGTAACCGCCGCAAGGCGGACCGGCTCGGCTTCGCCTACGACGACCTGGAACAGCGCATCGAGGAGCTGAACGAACAGGAAGAGATGGCGGCGGTGCGCCCCGATCTCGACGGTGAGCAGATCATGGCCGTCCTCGGAGTGGGTCCGGGCCGTGACGTCGGCGAGGCCTACCGGTACCTGCTCGAGCAGCGGCTGGATGACGGGCCGATCGGCGAAGACGAGGCCACCCGCCGCCTGATCGCCTGGTGGGCCGAGCGCGCACAGTAGGCCCTCCCGGCGCCTTTCGGGGCCGTCCATTCGCCGACTCTCGCCGTTTGTGCCGAGAGTCGCCGCGCGGGTGATGACTCTCGGCACAAACGGCGAGAGTCGAGACCCGGTGGCACTTCGCGAGCGGATGTGTGACTATCCCTCCACAGGACCTCCGCCGCCGATCTTGGCCACAGGAGCCGCCCTTGCGATCGGAGCCAATAGGCCGCACCACCAGCATGGCGCTATGAATCCCAACTCCCCGCATGACTGGCGGCCACTGTATCTCGGTCGTGACGCTCGGTTTCTCGGCAGCGATGGGCGTCCTGTTCAACGGCTGGTCGGGTCCGGTCAAGCCGTTCGCCTACGACGTGGCGTTGCCGTTGACGCGACCGGCTGGGACATCATCAGCGATCGTGATCGGTACTTCTTGCGTATGCGCGCCGTGGAGGCCACCAGAAAGTCCCAGCCCGTCTACTCTTATGAATCGGCTGCTGTTTTGTGGGGACTGCCCATCGTCGGCACATGGCCCGACGAGGTCCACCTCATGGCGGCCGGTAAAACCGGCGTGCATTCGAAGAACGGGGTCACCTGGCATCACGACCGATTGCCCGACGAAGACGTCGTGGAGATCGAAGGGATGCTGGTCACGGGTCTGCTGCGTACGCTGATCGATGTTGCACGAACGGCAGGATTCCTGTCGGCAGTCGCCACGCTCGATTACGGAACGAAACCTAAATTCATCCTGCCGAACGGCATGGCTGCGCTCGGGATCGACCGCGACATCCTGCTTGATCGACTCGACTCCGACGGACCAACCCGTGGGGCACGAGCCGCTCGGATCGCCATTGTCTTCTGCGACAGTCGATCCGGTTCGGTGGGCGAGTCCCTCAGCCGGGGACAGATTCACCTGTGCGGATTCCCGCCCCCCGAATTGCAGGTGTCCTTCGTGCACGAGGACGGGCAGGAAGACATCACGGACTTCCGGTGGGTTCAGAAACAGGAGAACCGCACACTTCGCCTCCTCGGCGAATTTGACGGCAAAGTCAAGTACACGCGGGACGCCTTCATGAACGGGCGTACCAGTGAAGAAGTCGTGTGGTCAGAAAAGCTTCGCGAAGACCGGCTTCGCGGGACGGGGCACGGAATGGCGCGCTGGATCTGGGCGGTAGCGCTGCGCCGGGAGAGCCTGAAACGGCTCCTGCTCGCCGCCGGACTGCGTCCCGAACCAGGGAAATACCCCAACAGGTGAAGCGACCGTCGCCGTTCGTGCCCAGAATCTCCGATAGAACGGCGATGGTCGGCACAGTTGGCGATTCTCGCGACAGCGGTGACGGACTCGGCGGCGACGAGGGCGCCAAACGGGTGAACGGGCGGAGGCGGTGGCGGAGGGCCGCCGTTTCCGGTAGCCTTGGCAGGTTGTCTGTGTGCCGGATTCCCGGCCTCCGCTTACAACACATGCACAACCCTCCTGTTGCAGAGATTCTGCAGCCGTTTAGTCCGAAGGAGGTGGGTTAGTCATGCATCAGTACGAGTTGATGGTTATCCTCGATCCCGAGATCGATGAGCGCACCGTAGCTCCCAGCCTTGACAAGTTCCTCAACGTTGTTCGCAACGATGGTGGAACCATTGACAAGGTTGACGTTTGGGGTCGCCGCCGTCTCGCTTACGAGATCAACAAGAAGTCCGAAGGCATCTACGCCGTTGTCGACTTCACCGCCAACGCTTCTGCCACGGCCGAGCTCGACCGCCAGCTGAAGCTGTCGGAAGCCGTCATGCGCACCAAAGTGCTTCGCGCAGAAGAAGGCATTGCCCAGGTCGCCGTCGCGAGCAAGCTCGCCGCCGAGAAGGCCGCCCGCAAGGCAGCCAACCCGAAGGTAATCGCTGCGAAGGCTGAAGCCGCTGCTGCCGCCCCGACCGCCAAGGTCGCCGCGTCCGTGAAGCCCGCATCGGCAGCTGCTGCCGCCGCGGTCAAGGCTGCTCCGGCCAAGGTCGAAGCCCCGGTTGTCGACGCTCCTGCCACGGCAGAAGCTGTTGCTCCCGCGCCGGCCGCGTCCGCCGACAAGGCAAGCGACAAGTAGCCCGTGGCCGGCGAGACCGTAATTACCGTGGTGGGCAACCTGACCAGCGATCCGGAGCTGCGGTACACGCAGAACGGGCTGGCGGTTGCCAACTTCACCATCGCATCCACTCCGCGCAATTTCGATCGCGCGACCAGTGAGTGGAAAGATGGCGAGTCGCTCTTCCTGCGCGCGAGCGTTTGGCGTGAATTCGCCGAGCACGTAGCTGGTTCACTGACCAAGGGTACCCGTGTCATCGCTTCCGGGCGTCTCAAGCAGCGTTCGTATGAGACGAAGGAAGGCGAGAAGCGAACGAGCATGGAGCTCGAGATCGATGAAATCGGTCCTTCGCTGAAATACGCCACCGCTCAGCTCACTCGCGCGCAGTCATCGTCTTCTCCTCGAGGCGGTGGCTCACCTGCCGTTGCCTCGAACGACGAGCCCTGGGCTGCCAGCGCCCCCGCCGCGAACACCGGTGGAGATGTCTGGAACACTCCGGGAAACTTCAGCGACGAGACACCCTTCTAAGCCGAGCCTTACAGGCTGTTGGCTGAAAAACACTTCTTTGAGAAAGTAAGGAAATCATGGCTGGAAAGTCGAGCGGCGACCGCCGCAAGCCGCTCCGCGGTGCTAAGGGTGGCAAGAATGCCGCTCCCGCGAAGTCGATCCGGGTTGGTGTCATCGATTACAAAGATGTCCCCACCCTCCGCAAGTTCATCTCCGAGCGTGGAAAGATCCGCGCCCGTCGTATCACCGGTGTTTCCGTTCAGGAGCAGCGTCTTATCGCCCGCGCCGTCAAGAACGCTCGCGAAATGGCGCTGCTGCCCTACGCCGGTTCAGGCAGGTAGGACACCTCATGTCAAAAATCATTCTGACGCACGAGGTCTCCGGCCTCGGTGCACCCGGTGACATCGTCGAGGTCAAGAACGGGTACGCCCGCAACTACCTCTACCCGCAGGGATTTGCTGTTTCCTGGACTCGCGGTGGCGAGAAGCAGATTCAGCAGATCAAGGCCGCTCGCGTAGCCCGCGAGCACGCCACCCTCGAAGAGGCGCAGGCTCTCAAGGCTGCACTCGAGAACGCCAAGGTCAAGCTGGTCGTCAAGGCCGGCGAAGGCGGACGCCTTTTCGGCTCCGTCAAGACCACGGATGTTGCGGATGCAGTTGCCGCAGCGGGTCTCGGTGCCCTCGACAGGCGCAAAATCGAGCTCAGCCCGATCAAGATGACGGGTGAACACCAGGCAACGGTTCGTCTTCGTGACGAACTGAGTGCGACCATCACACTGCTGGTGGTAGCTGCCAAGTAAGCTCTACAGCTTTACACCCGTGTGGCGGTGGGTTCCGAAAGGAACCCACCGCCACACCTGTTTAAGCGATGCCACACACCCAATCGGGGGTGATTTTAGTCCCAGAACATGAGGCGCTGTACACAGGTTTTCTCACACCTCGACAAGATTCAACACGTACTTTAGACAGGTTTTCAAGACGACACTGTGAATAGAATTAATGCCTGATCAAACTGTATTTAGCCGATGAAAAACTTAAGTTGTCCACAGTTGATTCCACAGCTTGTGCACAAGACACGCGGCGTTTCGCCCAGATTGTCCACAGGCTTATCCACAGGGCGGTTTGTTCTCTGCCGAGCCGGGTCCGTATGGTAGGCACGCGGCCGCAATCGAGGTGTGCACAGTGCCCGGCAGCGATGTCGGTGGGCCCTGATAGAACTGCACCACGAGTAAAGGAGGCACGAGTGTCGATCTCTCACTTGGGTCTGGCGGACAAGCGCGGGGCAGACTCACGCGGCGGACTGGAAGCCCGGCACACCGAGCGCACGCTCCCGCACGATCTCCTGGCCGAGCAGAGCGCGCTCGGCGGCATGATGCTGAGCAAGGATGCCGTCGCCGACGTCGTCGAGACCGTGCGCGCCGCAGACTTTTACATCCCCAAGCACGAGATCATCTTCGACGCGATTCTGTCGCTCTACGCGCAGGGCGAGCCGACCGACGTTATCGCCGTCACCGACGAGCTCACCAAGCTCGGCGAGCTGTCCCGGGCCGGCGGCGCGGACTACCTGCACACGCTCACGAGCCTCGTGCCGACCGCGGCCAACGCCGGTTTCTACTCTTCGATCGTCGCCGAACGCGCTCTCCTCCGGCGCCTCGTCGAGGTCGGCACCCGCATCGCCCAGATGGGTTACTCCGGTGAGGGCGAGGTGCTGGATCTGGTCAATACCGCCCAGGCCGAGGTCTATGCCGTCACGGGTGGCAGCGAAACCGAAGACTATGTGCCGCTGACCGACGCGGTCACAGCCGCGATCGAGGAGATCGAGGCTGCCAAGCTCAAAGACGGTCAGATGACCGGTGTTCCCACCGGCTTCGCCGATATGGACGAGCTCACCAACGGCTTCCATCCCGGCCAGCTGATCATCGTGGCGGCGCGTCCGGCGCTGGGTAAGTCCACGCTCGCCCTCGACTTCGCCCGGGCAGCCTCCATCAAGCACGACATGCCCAGCATTTTCTTCTCCCTGGAAATGGGCCGCAGCGAAATCGCGATGCGTCTGCTCGCGGCCGAAGCATCCGTACCCTTGCAGAGCATGCGCAAGGGCGCCGTCGACGCGCGCGACTGGACCACCATTGCCGCCACCCGCGGTCGCATCAACGACGCCCCGCTCTACATCGACGACAGCCCCAACATGACCCTGGTTGAGATCCGGGCCAAGTGCCGCCGGCTGAAGCAACGGGTCGGCCTCAAGATGGTCATCATCGACTACCTGCAGCTGATGACGTCGGGCAAGAAAGTCGAGTCGCGCCAGCAGGAGGTCAGTGAGTTCTCCCGCGCGCTCAAGTTGATGGCCAAGGAGCTACAGGTTCCCGTTATTGCCCTCTCCCAGCTCAACCGTGGTCCCGAACAGCGCGCGGACAAGATGCCGGCCATCTCAGACCTGCGCGAGTCCGGTTCGCTCGAGCAGGACGCCGACATGGTCATCCTGCTGCACCGCGAGAGCGCGTACGAGAAGGACAATCCGCGCGCCGGCGAGGCGGACCTGATCGTCGCCAAGCACCGTAACGGCCCCACGCGCACCGTCACGGTCGCGTTCCACGGCCACTACTCCCGCTTCGCCGATATGGTGCCGGGCGCCTGACACCCTGTAGGTTCCTGATCTACATGTCATAATCCTGATCTTGTTGTCCATCGCTTGTCAGTGATGACAACTAGCAATCCTCGAAAGTCGAAACAGCTTGGCGTGACTCGCCCACCGCGTCAGTCAGTAGCGGCCCTGCGGATGGACTGGAGCGCCGCACGGCTCCAACCTTCACTCGCGGGGATCGCCAGGGCCCGTCGGCGTCGGGGCAGCCTTTCGCGAGGCCAGCCTTCTCCCGCTGGCCTGCGCCGGTGGACCATCGGCGTGCGCGGGGCACAACAATCAGCTAGCATCACCGCATGAAGCGCATAACATATATCGGCGGCTCCATTGTCACGAGCAACAGCATCACAACAACGCTTCTCGACTACGTCACCTCAGTGGCCGATAGCGACAATAGTGTGGCTGTGGATGTCACCGTGCTCGACGAGAACGACGAGACATCCGTGCACACGCTAATTCTCAGCCCAACCAGTCAATTCGACGTCGTCGATGTCGACGTCGAAGGGATGACGGAGGAAGATGAGGCGACGCGTTTCCCGTTACCTGAAATGCCGATGATCGGTATTACCGGCACCGTCGAAACCACAGGCGACGCTGGTCGGACGGCCAAGGACTTTAACCTTGTCGCTAACGAAATCGACAACGGACTTGGGAGCATTCATGGGTAAATTTATCTACGGGACTCCGTCGATCACCGTCGACTTCGACGACCGGGTGCTCGCTCACCTCAAGATCGTCATTTTGTCCAAGGTACGCAGAGGGGAAAGTTTCACGTTTTCGTGGGAATACTCGGCGGCATCAGGACACGGTCACAGCACCATTTGGATCCACCCAACGATTCCGCTTCAATTCGACTTTTTCGGCAATAAGGAACCTCTCCTAAACCGTGCTTGGGTCGAGGAATTGGTGCGTCTGTCAAACACACCAGGCGGCCTGCGGGTAACGCCGGAACCGGCCGAGTTGGAGACGCCCGCACGCGATCGATAATCGCCTGACTACTCCACCCTGGCCCCCGGCGTGAAGCCTGCCAGCGGGGTCAGGGCCAATGGATGCGCGACGTCGTGTCGATGGCCCGGATTACGACGGACGCACTCGCCCTCAGGGTCTCCATCAGGTCAAAGGGCTAAGGCACGCACCCACTTTCGGGGCAGTGATAAACTTGGTTAAACTTATGAACTTGGGCTGTGGTGTCCGCGGAAGTTCCGGTCGGCCTCGCCCCGGAAGGACTATTTAGCCATGTCCCAACCTCTCTTCGAAGCGAGCACGGTGCCACCGAGACTCCTGATTCTCGGGATCACCGCCTGCCCCACCGGCATAGCGCACACCTACATGGCGGCCGAGAAGCTCGAGAGCGCAGCGGCTGAGTTGGGCTACGAGATGAAGGTCGAGACGCACGGCTCGGTCGGCGTCGAAGGCACCTTCAGCCAGGACGACATCGACCGTTCGGACGCAATCGTGATCGCGGCCGACACCAAGATCGATGCCTCGCGCTTCGCGGGCAAGCGGATCGTCTCCGTCGGGGTCGCCGACGGCATTCACCGCCCCGCCGCCCTGATCCGGGACGCCCTCGCCGCCGAGCCGTCCACCGTCGGCGACAGTTCCAGCCGGGACGCCACGCCCTCGAGCAGCGGCAAGGCCGACTTCGGAAGCACCCTGTACCGCGCACTGATGAACGGCGTGTCGTACATGATCCCGTTCGTTGTGGTCGGCGGGCTCCTGATCGCCATCTCGCTCTCCTTCGGCGGCGAGGCGACCCCGAATGGGCTCGTCATCCCGGAGGGCAGTTTCTGGCTGACGCTCAACCAGATCGGCGGACTCGGTTTCACCCTGATGGTGCCGATCCTCTCTGGCTTCATCGCCTACGCCATCGCCGACCGGCCCGGGCTCGCACCGGGCATGATCTGTGGCTGGATCGCCACGACCGGGGCCTTCTACAATTCCGAATCAGGCGCCGGCTTTATTGGCGGCATCATCACCGGTTTCCTGGTCGGCTTCGTCGCCCTCGGCATCAAGAAAATCCCCGTGCACCGCTTTATCAAGCCGATCATGCCGATCCTCGTGATCCCCGTGCTCACCACCGTGATCGTCGGCGGCGCCTTCGTGCTCGCCCTCGGCCAGCCGATCAGCTGGGTCTTCTCCAGCATGACCACGTTCCTCACCGGCCTGCAGGGTGGCAGCGCGATCGTGCTTGGCCTGATTCTCGGCGCCATGGTCGCCTTCGACATGGGCGGCCCGATCAACAAGACCGCATTCCTCTTTGGTGGAGCATTGATCGCGGAGGGGAACTCAGCCCCGATGGGCATGGTCGCCGCCGCGATCGCCGTCCCGCCGCTCGGGATGGGCTTGGCCACCCTGATCCGCGGCCGCTACTTTTCCAAACCAGAGCGTGAAGCCGGCATCGCCGCACTGTTCTTGGGATTCTTCGGCATCACCGAGGGCGCGATTCCGCTCGCCGCGGCCAAGCCGCTGCAGGTCATCCCGGCGAACATGATCGGTGGCGCCATGGCCGGAGGCATTGCCGCCCTGTTCGGGGTCACCAACTCCGTACCGCACGGTGGCCCAATCGTCGCCGTCTTCGGTGCGGTCTCCGGGGTGCCGATGTACTTCGCGGCCTTGATCACCGGCGCCGTCGTCACCGCCCTCGTTTCGGTGCTGCTGCTCGGCATTTCCGCGCGCAAGTCGACCCGCCACGCTGCAGCGACGGGTGCGGCCACGGGCACCGCCGCCGGGGCTTCCGGTCCTGTCCCCGCGCCCACGGGCCCATCGGACGCGGATGCCGGCACGGTCGGCTCGGTAGCGTCCGAGTCCGAATCGTCGCCTATGCCCCCGGCGAAGAAGACGGTGCTCGACTATATCGACGAACGCACGATCGTGCTCGACGTCGACGAGACCGACCGGGATGCGATGATCAGCACCCTCGCCGGCCTGATGAGCAAGACCGGCCGCGTCACCGACGAGACCCTGGTGACCCAGGCCGCCCTCGCCCGCGAGAAGCACGGCACGACGGGCATCGGCGACGGCATCGCGATCCCCCACGCAAAGTCGGACGGTGTAACCGCCCCGGTACTCGCCTTCGCCCGCAGCACGCAAGGCATCGACTGGAACTCAGCCGACGGCTCCAAGGCCACGCTGATCTTCATGATCGCCGTCCCGGAGGCGGAGGCCGGAACCGAGCACCTGAAGGTACTCGCCCAGCTATCCCGCGCCCTGATAAAGCCCACCTTCCGCGACGCCCTCCAGGCCGCCACGACCCCCGCGCACGTACTCGAGGCGCTGGCCCTGCAAGTCGGCGCGAAGACGGTCGCACCCGACGCGTTCTAGGAGCCTGCCGATGGTACGCATCGGCAATCCGAGCGCTTAGTCTCCAGCAGACCAGAAACGCCGCGGCTTCGGGTCGAAGACTCAACGATTTCGGCCTGCCAGGTTGGGTGTCACGAAGGAACGTCTAGATGAGTGAGTCCTAATCGATTGTCGGTAGCGGTACACGTCTAGTCAGATCGGACTGGCCCGGCGTGGACGCTGTTAATCGAAGGCGGAGGGTGTTAAACCCTGCTTGTGAAGACAGATCTGAACACCCTCCTGACCACACTTTACGTCCATCTAGACGATCGGATCATCCCCGCGCTGGGGTTTTCCAGACGGGGGCGACCCGGGCGCCCGCCGGCCCTGACCGACATTGAGCTGCTCTGCCTCGTCGTCGCCCAACATCTGCTCGGCATCGCCTCGGACCGAAAATGGATCCGCTACGCGAACACGTACCTCAGGCCCATGTTTCCGAATCTGCCCCAACAATCCGGGTGGGGCAAACGCGTTCGCCAAGCCACCGGGCTGCTCTCCGCGGTGATCACAGAACTGGGCAGGGATACCCCGTCCTGGGGCGAGATCACGCGGCTAATCGACTCCACCCCGGTGCCCTGCGGCAAGTCCCGAGAGACCGTGAAACGCTCCGACCTGGCCGGACACGCCGGCTACGGATACTGCGCTTCCCACTCCCGTTACTTCTGGGGATTCCGCCTCTATCTGGTCTGCACCCCAGATGGCATGCCCGTCGTCTGGGGCCTGGCCAACCCCAAAATCGGCGAACGCGAAGCTGCCCAGGCGATGCTGCGCCACGACCGACACCTCATCCAGCAGGGCCAAGTCATCATCGGTGACAAAGGGTTCGCCGGCCGCGAATTCGAAGGGTTCATCACCGACGAACTCGGCGCTCACCTGATCCGACCGGACCGTAAGGACGAGAAGAAACGCTTTGGGAAACTCGGCGGAATCCGCCAATGGGTCGAGTCCGTCTTCGACACTCTCAAAGGCCAACTCACCCTCGAAGACCATGGCGGACGCACTATCCCGGGCCTGTACTCCCGCGTCGCCGGCCGACTACTCGCCCTCGCCGCCGGAATCTGGCACAACTGGCTCCTCGGAACCCCCAACAAACGATCCCTCATCGCCTACGACCATTAGGACTCACTCATCTAGCGGGGCACTGGCTGATGTTTTCGTTTACCGAATTTGTTATCGGGAACCGCGACTGATTCAGGTCGCTGCGGTCGGTCAGGCGATGCTCGTATAGCGGGAGCAGGCATCGAGCACCTTGTTGGCATCATGAGTTCCTGCGCGATTGAGGCCTTGCGGACCGAAAATCGGAAACGGTAGATCTAGCCGGCGCCCATCGACAGTCTGAAAAATGCGGAGGGCCAGAACCGCGACGCTGATATTTCCTATTTCGACCGTGTGTCGGCCGGGATGGGCGTAATCAATGTCGTTCCAGGGCAGGGCCATTCGAGGGACATCGGTTCGTCCGCGGCCCCAAAGCTCGATTCCTTTCGGTCCGAGCGTGACCACGAAGTGCTGGCGCAGTCGCGGTCGGTCGGTCCCAATCGTCTTCAGGGCGTCGATGAGTGCCGGGGTGCGCTGCGTCATGAAGACAAAGGCGTCGGGTCGAACCGCCTTTGCCGCTCGCAACTTGGCGCGCTGGAATACGGCGGTGCCCAAGAAAATCAGGGCGACAAGCACTCCAAGCCCCACCAGCCCGATCCGGCCTGTTTGTTGGAACGACATTCGATCGGCGAACTGGCCATCTGCGCTAACCAACAGGTCGCTGAGGACCACGGCGATGAACCCGATCGCGATGATTGCAAGGCCCCAGATCCCGATCTTCATTGGCAGCGAGGTGGGCACGTCGACGAACCGCACGGCATTGCCGAGCGACGACGCGTTGACTACCGCTCCAGAGGTCATGAGCCGAGCCTACCCATCGGGTGACACGGAGCGGTAGCAACAACGGGGGTCGGAAATCACACGCCGTTAGGGCTGGTGATGCGGTCATGACGCGGCAGCGTTGCTGCTCACCAAGGTGATGAGGGCAGCGGTGAGATTGCGTCCGGTAAGCCTTGAGACACTAGGCACCGCCCAATTCGCCAATTGCAGTCAGATTCATGTGTGGGGTGTCTCGTAACCTCAGTGTGTCGAAACACATGAGATGTAAGACGACTCGAAGCCCGGTAATGCGACATCGAGCTTCACAGGGCGCGGTCATTTATCTCCAAACTCCACAGAACTCGCGTGTGCCGCGAAATACGCGTCGAACTCGCTGATGTCACTTCCAGCTGCGCGGAGGTGATCGCCGTTGGGCCGTTCAGACTCCAGCTCTGACCAAACTAAGCCAGCAAAGTAGGCCACGAAGAAGCTCGCCGCTCCCACCTGCCAGGAATGTCTGGCTATGAATTACGAGGGCACCCGCGCTGTCGCGTCGAAAAGCGCGTCGACCGCTGGCGCGAGCCTTTCAATTTGGCGACGTTTCACCGCGCTCGTGTTTGGGTGATGAGTTATGTATTCGTCGGGAAGCAATGCCGGAGCGAGCATCGCTGCCTTCTGAAATGCGAAGATGACCTCATCGATCTGCTGGCGATCACGGATGAGCCGTGATTTTCTGGCCTCCAATCGGGGCTTAGCAAAGTACTCTACGACGAGAGTCGTGATGAGAGCGACGAGCACGGGAACGCCGATTTTGCTAAAGGCGTCGGCTATTTCATTCGGGATCATGGGCAAATCTTTTGCATCAGGTTCGTCGATCTTGCGTTCTACTCGTCTGCACCTGGAGCAGGCTCAGGCCGTCGTGGAGGCAGAATGCGGTACAGGCTCGATTTCGTGATGCCGGTCTTAGAAACAATGTCGGGGATTGTGTGCCCCGCGTTGCGCAGGTGATCAGCGTAGGCGAATTTTGTGGGATCCACGACGCTGGGGCGCCCGATGCGCCGGCCCTTGCTCATCGCAACTGCACGGGCATGGGCGGCACGTTCGAGCGAATAGATGCGCTCCATCTGTCCAAATAAGGCGAGCATGACTACGGCTAGCTGCGACATCGGATCAACCGGATTGGCGGAGTCGACCCGAATCGGATCGGCTAGGTTTCGTACCCCGACGCCACGTTCGCGCAGGTCGTGGATCATGTTTAGCGTGTCTCGAACAGTTCGGCCGAGACGGTCCAGGGTGTGCACCACGATTACATCGCCGTATCGAGCGACTTTGAGAGCCTCCGTTAGCCCCGGTCGGTTTGTCGTCGAGCCTGATTTCTTGTCGACGTAGACCTGATCGGCGGGGATCCCGACGGCGCCGAGCGCGTCGAGCTGCCGGTCGAGGGCTGCTTGGCAGTCGAGACGCGAGCGTAGCCAATATCCACAGCGACCGTACCGGAAGTCGGTTTTGTACGAGAGAAACGAAACACCTTTTCGAACCTAACTTTTGGAACGAATTTCCACGGCGTGTCGAAATTCTAAACTCCGCCGTAGGAGGCGTTCCACTTCCAAGGATATGGAACGGTTCGGCTTCGAGGTTTTACGTTCAGTTCGGCACTCGGATTGAAAGTCGTTGCGGCGTCCGCGGCGCAGCGTTCCGAGCTCGCATGTTTACGCCATTCACCTCTGGTCAGTGTGCTGGCTTGAGGCCGGTGATAGCGCGGCTGTGGGGGAGGCGCAGCAACAGCAGTCCCACCGGCCAAGCGATTCCGATCGTGAGCAGGTAGACCACGGGTTTCGGTAGACCCAATGAGTGGAGGCCTGTGATCACCGCAGGGTGGATAAAGAGCACCGTTAATGACGCCTGGGCAAGTTGAGTGACCACTCGCGAGAGCTGGCCAATGCCGTCGACTCGGCTCTTTCGTCTGACACCTTGTTTGGCATCCTCCCCAACAGAATCGCCGCCCAGCAAACCCTCTGTAATGAGAATGAAGCCGAAGGAAAGTGCGACGGCCACCACTATGCTCACGACCGGGGTACCCACATCGAGCCGCTTCAAATCAAGCGGCTGCGACCATCCCAGAACGATGAGGGTAAAGGAAACCGCAAGCAACACGACACCAGTGACAATCGGGTGCCGCACCATGCCCCGGGCCCGCCGCATCGAACGCCCGGCAACGATGAAGACGATGCACGCGAGGGCGAGCCCCAGGCTCAACGGCAGGAATCGTGCAGGATGTCCCGGGATGTACGCCGCCGCGATGAAAAGTATCGCGGCGATGGCCCACTGCCCGGGTAACGGCAACCGTGACACAGGCCAGTAGATGACAGCGGCGAAGAACAACGCTGTCACAAACCACATCGCCCAAAAGGGCCCACCGGTCGCGAACTGGCCGCCCCAGAGAAGGTGCGCGAGCCTGATCGGATCGAAGCCGCCCTCCACACTTTCGGTCCCTAAGGTGACCGTTCCAAGCAGCACGAGCCAGACCGCGTAAGGGATGAGGAGGGACCTGACCCGGTTCCTAACCTCCCGGTTAAACGACCGACCGACCTTCCAGAGATAACCGGAGAGCAAAAAAAAGATCGGTACATGCCAACTGTAAAGAAATGGTCGTGCTGGACCGTCTACCCAGATGTGGCCGGCCACGATTGCGAGCATTGCGAACACGCGCACAGCGTCGAGGGACACGGAGCGGCCCCCGTGGAAGCCAGCACGGACGCGCGCTCCCGTCGATAGGAATTTTTTCTCGTTGGTCCCACCGTCGTCTTGCCCGCTACTACTGATAGATCTTCCTCCCAATATTCACTGGCAAGTCGTCATCGTTCGACCATGGACGAGGACATAGGTAATGTCCAACAAACTGTCCAGCGCAACTATCGGTGCGGATGCATCGTACCTTCGGCGCCTCAAACCCCATGATGATCAGATGCCTCCCATTGGTGCAGGCCAGCTAGTCGCAGTACCGCGGCTAGTCCTTCCGGCGCATTAGGCCAGTGGCGTTTGATCGCGACGCTACCTGCTTGTTGGGTCGCGAACTGCAGCGCGATCGCGACAATAAGGGCGCCGTTAGCATATCCCAGAACCGGGATGAAGTCAGGGATCACATCAATGGGAAATAGAAGGTGAAAGAGAAGAATGTGGAGCCATATTCGCACGCCCATGGACACTGAATGATCGCTCGCGAGCCGCCGAAGGAGATGCGAAGTATCGGGCACGAGCCGCAACAAGTCCTTGAGCGATGCACCTCTTAGGTGACGCGTGGATTCAATCCAGAGGAAAAGCACGAGCGCGAGCCAGAAGAGTGC
Source organism: Cryobacterium sp. M23 (assembly GCF_002929655.1). Taxonomy (NCBI): domain Bacteria; kingdom Bacillati; phylum Actinomycetota; class Actinomycetes; order Micrococcales; family Microbacteriaceae; genus Cryobacterium; species Cryobacterium sp. M23. The sequence goes on along the minus strand of NZ_PJJV01000074.1, from coordinate 2,875 downwards.
GAGGCTTCCCAGGGCGCTAGCGCGAACTGCCACCATTCAGTCATCATTCACGCCCCCCGTGACGAAAACCACGAGCGTCTTAGCGTTCGTCGCAGCAAAGTATTCCAACTCCAATCGCATTCCAACCGACTATCACCCACTTCCTCGTCGGCCTTGGCGGTTATTGCTGTGAACCGAGATGGGGTCCACCAGTTGTACCGACTCGAGTGTGTCCCACCCGGTGCTGCTTGGCGTTTGTCGAGCCGACCGCTGGGGAGCCCGCCCTTGACACGGGCGTCGATGGCTCTCTCGGTGAGCGTTGGCTCTCTCACTTTCTTCTCACGGTGGTGTCAATAGCGTCAGTTTTATGACAAAGATGGCAATAACTATCAGGGGCCTGTTGCGGTCCTTCGGTTCCCGGCGGCGTTAGCCGACCTCGCTCTCGAGGTGCCGATGGGAGAAGTATTCGGGTTGCTCGGGCACAACGGGGCGGGCAAGACCACGTCGGACTGGCGTAGCTCGCGATAATCATCACCGCCCACCGGCTCTACCTCGCCTCCCGCCAGCGGCGAACAAGAACGCTCGCCTCGCCCCGGACAGGAAAGGAATGACCCGCTGATGGCCGTTTCGATCGTGATACCCACCTACAATGTGGCACCGAGCATCGCCGAGCTCGCCGCACGGATTAGTGACGCCACAACCAATTACGACGCGGAAATCATCTTCGTCTCTTCGGACGACACACCGCAGGTAATAGTTCACGTCGGCAACACCGCCCGCCTCCCCGTCCGCATCATCCACCGAAGTACACCCACCGGCGGCTTAGCGGGCGCGGTCCTCGAGGGCATTGCCGCCAGCGGCGGGAAGTGGTGCATCGTGATGGACGGCGATCTGCGGCACCCTCCCGAGATGATTCCGATTCTGCTAGCCGCAGCCGCTAGCGAACACGAAGATGTGGTTGTCGCCTCCCGGAACCTTGACGACGGTTCATCCGGCGGGCTCGCAGGCGCATCCCGCCATATCGTCTCCACCGCAGCAAACCTCCTGGCACGCGCAATGCTCCCCGTCAGGCTGCAGAACTGCACCGACCCGATGACAGGCTTTTTCGCCGTACGCCGCGCCACCATAGATATAGCAGCGTTGCAGCCACGAGGATTCAAAATACTGCTCGAGATTCTGGCCCGGAATACGGTCACCGTGGTGGAGGAACCGTTCGTTTTCGACGAACGACAAGCCGGTGTATCCAGAGCCGACTTCCAGCAAGGGGTCCGCTTCGTCACGCAACTTGCCGCACTCCGCTTCGGTCACCTTTCCGGCTTCGTCACCATCGGCGCAGCTGGCGCGGTAACGAACCTGCTCATCATGGCAGGACTGCAGGCTCTCGGCGTGTGGTACATCGCTGCTGCAATCATCTCTGCAGCCGTCACAATCGTCGGCAATTTCCTCCTCCAAGAGCGATTCGACTTCCGAGACCTCCGAGGACCTGCCGCATCCGGATGTATCCGATTTGCCCGATACTTCGCCTTCAACGGCGTCGAGGCGACGGTTCGCACCGCTGTGCTCTCGGCCGTCGTCGAGACAACGACACTGCCAGGAATTGCGACGCAGGCCGTCCTCATCGGCATCGGATTCATGCTCAAATTCGTTCACGACTCTCAACGTTGAACGTCAACGGCGGTATGGTCACCTCGTGGCACATACAAACCCACCCATGGTAATTTTTAGGAAGAGAGCGAACACATGAGTCAAGAAGTGAATATTGCTGCACAGCAGAAGTTTGGTGACGCCGTGAACAGCGGAGAACTCGACCTTCTCAATGACCTCGTGGCCGAAGACGCAGTCGACAACGACCCGGCCCCTGGCCAGGGCCCGGGACACGCAGGCTACAAAGCGTTCTTCGGCGAGATGATTGCCGCTTTCCCCGACCTGCACATTGAAGTCGAGCGCCTCGTCGCAAACGACACCGACGTCGCATTCGCGTACACTCTCACCGGCACCCACCAGGGCCCTCTCATGGGCCACCCGGCTAGCGGGAAAACGATGTCTGTTCGTGGCATGCAAATCAGCCGGTTCGAGAACGGGAAACTTGTCGAGCGTTGGGGTAGCAGCGACGAACAGGGCATGCTCCAACAACTTGGTCTGGCACCGTAACCTGCGATAACTGGCGTTCCTAATCAGAAGGAGTAGGGCGGAGGACGCTTATTTGACTATGTTTCATGACGCTAGACGGCCTTGATCGCGCACTGGGCACGCAGGCAGAACTGTACTGGTGTGCCTGGGAGTGCCTCCGACCCGTCAACGCTGGCGCGTGGGTAGGGGTGGCTCGTAAATTCGTTGCCGCTACCAACATTGCGCGTATCGTTTTGCCGCGCGTTTTGTTGGTCTTATGAGGACGAGCTGACCTAGCGGATCTAACGGGTAATCAGCTGACGGAGGCTTCTGCGGCGCTGCGAGGTGACGGCTCAGGCAGTGGACACAGCACGATGGATTTTGTTGTACCCGCCAGTTCGTTGAGTGCGGCGGGGTGGCTCCATAGGAAGATCCATATTCTGACCATGGCTGTGTCGGCCGACGACGGCACTGCAAACTTGTACATGCAGATTGCACAGGTTTCGGTGACGGAGGCGTCATACAAGGAGCCGAAGGCGAGTGCGTCACCGGCGGCTACCTGTTCGAGTAGCAAATGGTCGCCGGCACCGTCCCGGGGGGGACGCGGCTTCGTCTCGGCGGTGGTCATGGTGCGGTCCTGGACGATCGAATGACGAGTGTAGAGAAGGCACTCCCTGGATGTGGTGAGTGAATCCGCTGACAGGGTGGTTACGTCCCCGTGAGTGGTGTGGTTTCCCGCTCTTGAGCGTTGCTTCGTCAATGTAAAGAGCCACCGTGGGATGGTCAG